>JAXDQG010000344.1:0-4357 GCA_034667945.1 Acidimicrobiia bacterium
TTCCATCACGTCCCCGAGCTCAGCGACCTCCTCAGCCGGCTCACCCGAACGCTCGGTGAGCAGAAGGCGCACGAGCTCGCCGTGGCCGGAGCGGCGCTCGACCTCAACGATGCTGCCGTCTACACCCGACAGCAGATCGACGTCGCCCGTCGGAGTCCGATCCCGCCGGCGCACCAGCCGCCGCCCGGGGGCCTGAGCCGCAGAGAAGTCGAAGTCCTGCGCCTCGTCGCGGATGGCCGAACCGCCCGCGAGATCGCGACGCAGCTCTTCATCTCGTCGCGGACGGCGGAGCACCACATCCAGCACGTCTACACGAAGATCGGCGTCTCCGGCCGCGCCGCCGCCACCCGGTGGGCCGTCGAGCACAACTTCGTCCACGCCAATTAGGTAGTTGACGCCAATTAGGTAGTTGACGCCAATTAGGTAGTTCTACCGCTGCGGGGCACTCGGCGGATCCGGAGAATCGACCCTCGACCGGCCAAACGGCCAGCGCAGTTGAGCGATCAACTCGAACCGAGGGAGAACCCCAATGATCCTGGCAACCACCACCGTCAAGGACGTCGAGCAGTTCCTGAACGTGTTCGGCGCGAAGGGTGCGGACAAGCGTGCCCAGCACGGCTCGAAAGGGTCGACCGTGTTCCGTGACCCCACGGAAGAGAACCGGGTGTGGGCGCTCTTCGACTGGGACGAGCAGGGTTGGACGAACTTCGTGTCCGACCCTGAGGTCCCACCGGTGCTGAAGGACGCCGGCCACCTGTCCAAGCCAGAGGCCGCGCTGTTGCTCGGCACCTACCGGGCGTAAGGGCTGACGCGATGAGCACCAACCTCAACCGGCCCGCGCGGGTCGGCGTCGTGACCGATCAGTCGGGTCCTCTGTCGTTCATGGGGATCGCCAACGCCAACGTCGCCAAGATGGTGATCGACGACATCAACGCCCGAGGCGGTCTCCTCGGACGCCCGGTCGAGCTGTTCAGCGAGGACAGCGCGACCGACGACACGGTGGCGGAGGCGGCAGCGTCGAAGCTCGTCGATGCCGCGAAGGTCGACGTCGTCCTGGGCGGCATCTACAGCTCCACCCGACAGGCCATCAAGGGACCGGTCGTCGATCAGGCCGAGACCCTGTACATCTACCCCGAGCAGTACGAAGGCCAGGAGTGTCATCCGCTGATCTTCTGCACGGGTCCGGTGCCTGCGCAGCAGGTCGACCCGTTCTTCCCGTGGTTGATGCAGCAGACGGGGGCGAAGACGTTCTACATGCCGTCCGCCGACTACATCTGGCCGCTCGTGATGAACAAGCGGGTGCGCGAGGTCGTCACGGCCCAGGGTGGTTCGATCGTCGGCGAGGAGTACTTTCCTCTCGATCACATCGACTACGAGCGGACTGTCGAGGACATCATGTCGTCGGGGGCCGAAGTGGTGTTCAACACCATCGTTCCCCCGGGGCTCACGCCGTTTCTCGAACAGCTCCACAGCGCGGGGTTCACGGCGAGGGGCGGTCACATCGTGTGCACCTACTTCGACGAGAACTTCCTCAACCTGGTGCCGGCCGAGCAGGTCGAGGGCCTGTACGGATGTCTGGACTACTACCGAGACGTGAAGGATCCCTTCAGCACCGAGCTCATCAATCGTTACGACGCGCTCTTTCCCGGTAGTGCGATGTTCACCGCCGGCAGTGCGTGTTCGGGGATGTATCGGGGTTTGAAGCTCTGGGAGGCATCCGTCAACGAGGCGGGCACGCTCGAGCAGGGCGACGTCGTGAGGGCGCTGGATCACGCCAGGATCGCGCAAGGGCCGGGCGGTCCGGCTGAGATGGTGCCCGGCCAGCACCACCTGCGCATGAACATGTTCATCGCACGGTCCCAAGGTGGGACCTTCAAAGTGGTCAAGGAACTGGGTCACATCGACCCGCAGGAGTGCGAAGTCGGGCTGTGAACCGACGCTGGGTGGAAGTCGAACACTGACCGAGTGCGGAGGATGCTCCCGGACCTCAGGTCCGGGAGCATCTGACGTGGGCCCCGTTCGCAACGTCAGCTGTCCGGGGTCGTCATACGGACGTCAGGGCGGCCTTGCCGCCGACAGGAACCTGATCGGTGTACTGGCTTTCCGTGACGAGTTCGTCGAATCGTGCGGTGTAGGCCTGGGCTTCGGGGCTGGCGAACACCTCGGCGTGCACCGCTTCGCTCGTCCAGCCGCCGAGGAGGAGCTCGACGAGCTCGTCGCCCTTGCCGGGCTTCGCGGTTATCGTTGCGCGGAATCCCTAGGCGGCGTGCATTCGGTCGGTGCTTTCTCGTGTGATGGGCGCGGTTGGCGGCTAGAGGGTGACGAGCCCGCGCGCACGGTGGTCACGACGCAGGCTCGAGACCGGCCGCGCTGCCCGTCGCTGCTCCCCTGGTGATCCGTTGGCGGCGGCTCCGCACAAGGCGACCCAGGCGAGCGCGATCGATCGCAGAGGTCGAGGGAACCAGACAGTCCCGGGCAGGTGTGAGAGCAGACCTCTCACGTTCTTGCTATTCCTGCCGTCCCGTGGAGAATCGGTGACCGCGACGTGTATTGCAGCGAACGGCCCGCCTCGGCTCGGGTGAATGCACCGGCGGATCCGGTCCCATGCCGTGTGGTTCGAGGCCGTGTCGCAGCCTGTGGTCAGACGTCGTGGATGGGGAGACGCCGATTAGCAGCGTCAGCGAGCCGTTCGATGTGGGAACGGTTGGAGGTGACTACCGCGTCGTTGCGGCGCATCGCGCCTTCGGCCACGGCCGCGTCGACCGTGTCGTGCAGGCCGCTGCGGCCGATGAGTACGCCGACCGCTCGGGCGTGGGTCTCGGTGAGAGGCTCGATGCGGCAACCCGCGAGAAGTCGGGACAGGCGGTGTTGAGGGCCGCCGCGCCATGCCTCCCCGAGCACACCCGCGGGCACCGTCGGTGCGAGACCGCGGGTGAGCGCCGCCCGGTGCAGCGCCCAGAACAGACGGTTGTCGCGGTCGGCGGCGATAAGGGCGCCGGTGTCGTAGGTCAACCCGTCGGCGCTCACGCCGACTTCGCGGCGCTTGTACCGAGAAGGCGGTCGAGGAGGGCCTCGCCGGCAGCCCTTTCGACGGATGTCAGCTCGCCGGCTTCGGCTTCCCACTCGCAAACGCCTTGCAGGCCTTCGCGGAGCAGCAGTCGGTGCTCCGCTGCGTCGGACAGCCACGCAGAGAACGAAACTCCGTCCTCGCCCGCGGCCCTCTCGACGCGTGCAGCGACCGAGTCGTCCAGGGATACCGAGCGCTTTGTCACGGCCACGGCCGCTACGGTACTACCGTCGGTACTACCAGACAACATCGTCCCGGCGCGACTACGTGCCCTCGATCTGCGAGCCGAGCACCGCCTCCCGCCGCAGGTGAGGGTCGTCTGTGCTGGAAGTTCCGACTCATCGGCTCCGGAGCCTCCGATTGGCCGCGACGAGATCGAACGCTGCCGGATCGAACCCAATCGGCGCCCATTCGACCAACTCCTCATGCTCCGGATCACTCGGGTCGGCCAGTGCCGTGCGCAAGCGCCCGTACCCCGGCACGCCACCGCAGTTCTCCGGTGGACACGCACGAGCACCATCGAGACACACCGGATACCGCGTGCCGTCCGCCGGCGCCTCGATCACCTCGACCACCACGTCGTGCTCCCACCCATCACCGAAGTCGTAATCCCACCGCAGCGACGCCCCCACCCGCGGCAACACGTGCTTCACAGTCGCCGCCTTTTCGTTGATCACATAGTCAGCATCGTCATCCGGCTCACCGAACAAGATCCCGCCCGCGTCGAACATGTGCAGGTGATAACCCTCCCACCCCATCAGCCGCTCCAGCGTCCGAGCCAGCTTCGGCAGCGACGTATCCGACCGCACCGCGACGCGCCGCCACACCTCCGGCTCCACATCGCGCAACGACACTCGCAACACGTGCACCGCTGGCCCGAACGGAATCATGACACCGCCTCCGCAATCTTCCGACCGATACCGAACTGACCCGTCACCGCAGCGGTGATGAACGCCTGCTTGCGCTCCTGAACGAGCTCGGCGCTTGTGGCGAGCGAAACTCTTGCGGCGTCTACCTGGCTCGATCCGCTCTCGGGCAGATCGACGACGCGGTCATCGCGATAGATGCTCAGTGTCTCCTCGTCGGGGTGCCCAGCGTCGACCACCGCCGGAGGAGCGTGGGCTATTCGACTCCGGCGTGGTCGAGCACGAGGGCGGCGGTGGCGCGGGCGGTCTGAGCCGCTGTCGGGTTCCTGTCCATCTGTGAGGTGGCGACGGCGCCGTCGTAGAGCAACACGAGGGTCTGGGCCAGCGCCTTGGGGTCGGGCGCGGTGGTGTTGGTGGCGAGGTC
>JAXDQG010000345.1:0-4797 GCA_034667945.1 Acidimicrobiia bacterium
GATCGTTGGGCCGGCTTCTCCGTTCGTCAGGATCGAAGATGACGACATCGAGAGCGTAGGGAGTGGATTCGAGCTCGGTAAGAACGTCTCGGTAAGTTCCCAGCCCCCACCCGCCACCATGAACCACCAAGCGGGGTTCGCGTTGGTCGAACGGGATCGGTTCGTCGGGTAGCACGGGGAGCTCGTGCACGATCCGACGCTCCTCGCCATTCCACAGCCAGATATCAGCGGCACCGAGACCAGCGTCTCCATGGACCTTGAAGGAGGCGCTCACTGCGGCGTCGATGCGGCATATATCCACATTGAGCTCTGCACCGCGCAGCGAATCGCGATACTGCTGCAGCACGGGCAACCAGAAGCCGGACCACACAACGAACCGTCGCCGGCCCTCGCACCGCCACGTGTGAAGTAATTGCTCGAGCGCGAGCCGTTCGACACAATGCAGCACATCGCGGGTCATCCGGTGTGCCATGAGGGCCAAGTCAAAGTTGTCGCGATAGGCCCGACGGTGAAGAGCCAGTTGTGCTCGGCTTTCGGCCGTGAAGTAGCGCTCGAGCACTTCCACGTCGGCCTCGATGCCCATATCGCGCAGGCGGCGATGGTTGAGTACGGCCGGCAGGTACACCCCGAGGCCGATCCCGGACGTCAGAATCGTGACCCGCGGCGGAGCGGCCGCAATGCTCCTCACGTGGCGCTGCTCACGTCGGCCAGCGAGCGCTGGGCTCGCCCCGCGGGCTCACGGCGGTGACGAGTTGGTCGCATCGGACGGTCGCTCCACGGCCATCGTGTCGAGTACGTCTGCGAGAATCCGAATCGAGCTGAGGTGTTCATACTCGAGTCGTTCGAAATCAATCCGGATACTGAGCCGGGCCTCGAGCTCCAGCATGAACTGCAGCAACTCGAGTGAATCGAGCCCGACATCGTTGACGATGTCTGCATCGTCGAGCATCGCGGAGGGGGCGTCCGGGTCTGCCTTGATCGTCGCCAAGATCTGTTTGATTGTCGCGATCGTCGGCGTCATGGCGTCGGCTGCCCCAAGATTGTTCGTTCACTCAACAAAGTCCTCTCCACGGCTAGCCCTATCCCCATGAAGGGCCCCAAACCAGGGTACTGGTCAGTGAACTCGTAACAGATGTACTCACCACTCGCTTTGACCTCGGCCCAGACCGACCGCACGCCGGGACAATCCATATTGACAATGTCGTGCATAGCCACCATCCGCGTGTGGCGGCGAAGTAGCTCGAACTCGTGACGACATTGGTCCTCCTCGTGATGGGAATCGATGAAGGCCAGGTCGAAGGGGCCGCGTTCGACGAGAAGCGCTTCGAACGCCGGTGTCTGGGAGTTCATCCACACAAGCGTGGCGCGCGGGTTGATGTCCAGATACCTCTCCAACGAAGGAGCCGGAATGATATCTACGCCGAGAGCATGCGCGATTGGTGTGAACCGGTTGAGATACTCAATCGTGGTCACGAACGACCCGCCGTGCCGAAGCCCCACCTCGAGATACGAACGAACTCCGAGTTGGGAGAGAAACAGCAGATATGGGCTGAACTGATTGGGGTACTGCCACAGAAGAAGACCCCGGCCGCAGTGCGGATGCAACGCAACCGGGAGTTCATCGAGCCCCTCGTCATTCAGTCCGAGTCGAATGAGTAGCTGCTCGAGCAGTCGAGGATCGCGGAGGAATTCGATTTGACATGAACGAAGGTGCCGCACCTGATCGAAATCGATGCCGCGGGGACGCAAGCCCGCTAGCGTCAGCCAGCCCTTTCTGTGAGCAGCCCAGCTCGCGGCCGACACTCGTCCGGCCGTCCGCTGAGCATCTCCTCGCTCCGCTCCCAATTCAGACGACAAGGTCCTGCTTCTTGATCTTCCCGTTGTCGGTCGTCGGGAGCGAGTCGACAAACTGGATAACAGTGGGGATTAGCACGCTTTCGAGGCGCTTCTGGCAGACGCGGCGGAGAGCATTTTCGTCGAGGTTGGAACCCTCCTCGAGCACCACGAAGGCTTTGATCGCATTACCGAGAAGTTCGTCTGGTACTCCCACGACAGCTGCCTCCCTGACTCCCGACACAGCTAAGAGCACTGCCTCTATGGCGGCCGGGGCGACCTTCTCGCCCCGCGATTTGAATACCTGGTCCTTGCGCCCGACGACGTAGAGGTAGCTCTCGTCGTCGAACCGGCAAAGGTCTCCCGTGTACAGCACTTGCTCACCGGGCAAGGGCCCGGGACGAAGTGTTCGAGCCGTCGCCCCTGGATCACCCCAGTAGCCCTGCATGACCGTTGCCCCCCGGACCACCAATTCACCTACCTGATTGGCCCCGAGCCGCTGCCCATCGTCGTCGACAAGCCACAACTCGGTGTTCGGGATAGCGATGCCCACACTGTCCGGCTTCCGATCGAGGTCTTCAGGCGGCAGATAGGTGCATCGCTTGCACTCGGTCAAACCATACATCGAGAAGAACCGCGCCGCGGGGAACATGGCGCGTAGAGAGGGTAGCTGAGACGTCGGGAACGGCGCAGCAGTGCTCGTGACAGTGCGTACTGTGGAAATCCCCTCGATCGGCCGCTCACTGAAGCGTGTCAAGAGCGCGAAAAGAGTCGGAACACCTGGAACTACCGTGACGTGTTCCTTCCTCAGCAGGTTCAGAAACTCCGTTGGAAAGCCGAACGATCGCTCCAGCACCAGCCGGGCGCATTGCCGAACACTCATGATCATCTGGTAGAGGCCATAGTCGAACGCCAAAGGGAGGACGTTCACGATGACATCGTCCCCGACCAGGTCGAGGTACTCGACCACGGATGATGCGGCAGTGAGCATGTTCCGGTGGGTGAGCATCACCCCTTTGGGCTCGCCACAGCTGCCCGAGGTGTACATGATCGTGGCCAGGTCGATGTCGATTGACTGACGTGCAGGTGGCTCGCCGCTCGTCTCCTGCGCAACTGCCACATCCGCGCTGACGACTGCCGATACGCCTTCTAGGTGAACAGGCTCGCAAGTCCCGGTGATCAGGACCGTTCGCAGGCTAGGCGCCAGCGCAGCCGCCGCTGCGAACGTAGTGGTCAGCGCGCCGTCAATCACGAGCGCCGTCGGCTCACAATCGTTCAGCAGGAGGGCAAGCTTCTCGGGCTTCGTGAGCGGATTGACCATGACCACTACCGCGCCCGCTTCCAAGACGCCCCAAAAAGCGGTGACCGCCTCGATGCCATTCGGGGCAAAGATCACCACTCGATCACCCCGCTCGAGCCCGCGGCGCTGCAGGGCACGCGCCAAACGAGCGGCGTGGCTCGCCAGGTCGACATAGGAGACTTGCCGCTCGGCGCAGACGAGAGCGATTTTGGACGGCTTGCGCTGTGCGGCATGCCGCAAGTAGTCCTGCAGCAGTGGGACGGCATCATGCATCGGCTGTCTCCGCCTGTTGTCATGGACGCTGATTCGTCAGGCACGCTTCCGCAATACCTCTTGATGACGCTGGATGCCTGTTTTGCCTGGATGGTTGGTTGTCGCTCAGTGGCGCGTCTTGGTGCGAGCCTCTTCGCACGTCGACGGACGCGCCCGGCCTTGCGCTAGGACCGAGCTCAACACAGGCGGACTTGGAGTTGGTGGGATGTTATTTTGAACCAATACTGAAGCTGGCCGGAGCCTACAAGAGCCGGGCGTCACCCTCGTCGACCGAACCCAGGTACGCGGCAATAACGGCTGGGTTCCGACGGATCTGCGCCGGGGTGCCGCGGGCGATGACCCGCCCGCTGTCCAACACGTACACCTCATCACAGGCCGCCAGCACCAGGCTCATGTCATGGTCGACCAGCAGGACGCCTACACCCGCTGCGGCCAGTTCGCGCAGCAGCCGCCCCAGCGCCCGGACTTCCCAGGCGCCAAGGCCGGCGGCCGGCTCGTCAAGCAGGGCGACCCGAGGGCGGCGGCTCAGAACACACGCCAGGCCGGCCAGTCGCCGTTGACCGAAGGACAGCTCACCCGGCTGGCAAAGACCTTGGCCCGCCAGGCCAACTGCCTCCAGCGCGTTGGCGACGGCGTCGGACGCATCTCCCCGCCGGAGGCCTATCAGATCACGAACGACCGCTGCCAGCCCGAACTGCCGGCATGACACTTCGACGTTCTCCGCGACGCTAAGGTCGTCGAAGAGCTCCAGTGACTGCCATGTCCGGGCCAGACCGATGCGGGCACGCCGGTGCGCAGGAATCCCCAGCAGCGCCACGCCATCGAGCTCGACCGTCCCCCGGGCCGGCACGAAGCCGGTGATGGCATCGACCACGCTCGACTTCCCGGCTCCGTTCGGCCCGATGAGGCCGACGACACGACCACCCTCCACCGTGAACGACACGCCATCGACCGCCCGAACCCCGCCCCGCCGGACGGACAACTCTCGTACCTCGAGACGAGCTGTCGGCGATGAACCGGGCGTATCGGCACCGGGTGAGGCGACGGCGCGCTGGCCGTCACTGGAGCAACCATTCGCTGCCATCTGCGCACGGACCACTGCGTCGCCCGAAGCCGCCACCCGCGCGCGCCTCGTCCCGGACAGCCCCGGCTCGGGGGCCGCCGGGGGGCCGGACCGACCCGGCTCCGGCTCGCGTCCAGAGCTGAGCTTGAGCCGCCACGGTCCGATCTCCCGCCGCGCTGCACCCAACCTGAAGCGGTCACCCAGGCCCCGGTCGGTCGCCCAGGCGCGGAGCCGTCGCGCCGTGCCCACCAAACCATCGGGGTTCAACACCGAGGTGGTGACCAGAGCCAGCCCGGTGAGCAGCGAGTAGTACCGTCCCCACCCAAGG
>JAXDQG010000346.1:0-7014 GCA_034667945.1 Acidimicrobiia bacterium
GCACGAAACGTTCCCTGGCTCCTTCTCGCCGGTGGTCTCCTGACCGCACTGCTGGCGTCGGCCATCGTCGAGGTGATGGTGCGCCGGCGGACCTACGCCGAGAAGTTGGTCGCGCAGCGCACCGCAGAGCTCGAAGACGCGTTCGGCGAGATACGCAGCGCCCAGGCTTTCCTCGACCGGCTCCTCTCCGCGCTCCCGATCCTGGTCATGCGGTTGTCGGTCAACGACAACCAACTCACCTACGTCAGCCCGAACATCGAGCGGCTCTTCGGCCTGTCCGAGGAAACCGCCCTGGCGCCGGGCTTCCTCGCCGACCGGATCCATCCGAATGATCTGCGCAGTGTCCAGGCCGCGCTGCAGCGCGTGATCTCCGAGGGAGCCGAGGAAACCCTCGAATATCGCTTCCGCAACGGCGACGGCACGTACCGCTGGCTCGTGACCATCGGCGTGCCGGAGCTCGACGCGGCCGGTAACACCACCGCCATCCTGGGCTACGGCCTCGACGTGGACGATCGACACCGGGCTGAGCAGGCCCAACGCGAGGCGACCACGGCGGCGGAATCGGC
Organism: Acidimicrobiia bacterium; assembly: GCA_034667945.1. Classification (GTDB taxonomy): domain Bacteria; phylum Actinomycetota; class Acidimicrobiia; order Acidimicrobiales; family CAIXPF01; genus JAXDQG01. Next base: position 567 of record JAXDQG010000346.1, read on the forward strand.
CAACCGCTCGAAGAGCGAGTTCCTCTCCCGCATGAGCCACGAGCTGCGGACGCCCCTCAATGCCGTCCTCGGCTTCGGGCAGCTCCTCGAGCTCGACGACCTCAGCGACGAGCAGAGCGACTCGGTGCAACAGATCCTCAAGGGCGGCCGCCACCTGCTCGACCTCATCAACGAGGTGCTCGACATCTCGCGCATCGAAGCCGGCCAGCTGGCGCTGTCGCCTGAGCCGGTGCCCGCCAAGGAGATCATCGACGAGGCCGTTGACCTCATCCGGCCGCTGGCCGACCAACGGGGTGTGCAGTTGGTCGTCGACCGGACAGCGCCACGCGAGCTCTTTGTCTTCGCCGACCGTCAACGCGCCAAGCAGATCCTGCTGAACCTGCTCTCCAACGCAGTGAAGTACAACCGGCTGCGGGGAACGGTCGCCATCTCGTGCCAGCCCTCGAGCGACACCTCCGCCCACATCTCTGTGGCCGACACCGGCAAGGGAATCGCCGCCGAACGACTCGGCCTGCTGTTCACGCCATTCGAACGACTGGGTGCGGAAGAGACCGAGATCGAAGGTACGGGGATCGGGCTGGCTCTCTCCCAACGGCTGGCGCTGGCGATGAAAGGCGGCCTTACCGCGACCAGCACGCTGGGCCAGGGCAGCACGTTCGTGCTCGAGCTTCCCCAGGCCGAGGGCCCGGTCGAGCGCTACGAACGGCTCAACGGGCGCAGCGAACCCGTCGTCCACGTGCCGGCCCCGGTGCAGCGTCGGGTGCTGCAAATCGAGGACAACCTGGCCAACGTCAAGCTGGTCGAACGGGTGCTCGCCCAACGGCCGGACGTCGACGTCATCGCCGCCATGCATGGAAGCCTCGGTCTCCAGCTGGCCCACGAGCACCGACCGATCCTCGTCCTCCTCGACCTGCACCTTCCGGACATCGGCGGCGAACAGGTGCTCCGACGTCTGCGTGACGATCCCATCACGGCGTCGACACCGGTGGTCATCGTCAGCGCCGATGCCACCGCTGGGCAGGCACAACGACTACTGGCAGCCGGTGCGACGGGCTACCTGACGAAACCGATCGATGTCCGCCAGCTGCTCGATATTCTTGACGGCGCGCTCAATCGGGCCGCCATGATCGAGCAGATCGAAGCCGAGCGCGCCGAAGAGGAAGCCGAAGCCAGCGCGCCGCTGATGCTGGCCTCGAGGGATGAAGGCTTCAGCAAGTGACGCGGCCGGCGGGCCGTGTCCGAACGAGACGAGTCAGAGGATGATGCTGACCTTTGCCTGAGGCCGCAGGGCGTCGAGGTCCAGCACCGCCTTGCGGTGAACGAACAGCAATTGCCCGTGCTCGGCGCGGATCATCTCGTGGCGGTAGGTGCCGACGTAGGTGTCCACGTGCTCATAGCGCATGCGATAGACGGCGAAGTTCGCACTCACCGAGACCTGGCCATCCTCTTCGCTCGCCCGGACGTTGCTCACCAGGCGGCGGGTGCGTGAGTGGGGCCACTCGGCGTGGGCCGTCTTGGTGAGCAGCGAGTTGACCCGCTGGGTGAGCAGAAACCGGTCGTCGTGGATGAGAAACGTGTGCTGCAGCGGATCGGCGTCCGGAAGGTCGGTCGGCGGCACGGAGTAGTGGCAGTCCTGGGCAAACAGCTCCAACCAGGCCAGTAGATCCCAGGCGTCCAGCAGGTCGGCTTCTCGGTAGAGGAAGTCCTCGACCTCGAACCGCAGCGCGTAGCGGTCCATCAGCCGTCCCGATGCTCATAGCTCATGGGCGTCCCGTTCATCAGCTCGTCCCAGCGTCGCCAGAACGTCCGCATCTGCACCTCGTCGGTGGAGTTCGGGTAGGGCTTGGTCATGCCTCTGGAGATGTCGGACCACGGCAGCTCCTTGCTGCCCGCGAACCCCCGCTGGCAGCACTCCAGCGCTTCGACGTCGTCGGGGGTGGCCAACCCGCCTGGCCCCCAGAACGAGAGGAAGTTGTCCAGCCGCAGCCGGCGCAGCTCCGGATCCTCGTTGCGCACCGCCAGCTGCCATGCCGTCACGTGCTGATAGTCGGGGGCGAGAGGTTCGAAGGTGCGGACGACCATACCCATGCCCAGGTCGATGAGGATCAGGTTGGGGAAGATGAGCAGGTTGCGCGTCCCGTTCATCCGCTCGGCCTTCTCTTCGCCGAACGCTTGCGCATACGAGGCCCGGCGGACCGCGTCCAGCTCCTTGGCCCGTCCCTCGGGGAGCGCCCGTCCCAGACCCGACCGCCCGCCGACCATGCCATGACCGTTGCCGAGTTCTACTCCCCAGGACCGGGGGCGCCCATCGGTGTTCTTCCCGAACTGCTTCGAGAGATCCACGCCCGAGGCCTGCACCATCTCCATGTAGCGCTGATGGGTGGGCATGGCGTGGTACCCGTCGAAGCTGTTTTCGACCAGCAGCTTCCAGTTGGCCCGCATCGAGTACTCGTGGGTACCGCCGAGAATCTCCAGGCCGTCGTCCAGCCCCTGGTCACAGAACAGATCGATCACCTCGGCGGCGTCGCCCAGGTACGTGAGGAGGTCGACCGCGTCGGCGTCGTAGTTGACGAACCAGAACCCCCGGTAGGCCTCCACCCGAGGAGGCGCGGCCAGTCCGAGCTCGTCGCGGTCGAACGCCGGGCCGTAGGAGCGCTCGTCGGGCAGGGCCACGAGCGTGCCGGACGTGTCGAAGGTCCAGGCGTGGTAGAAGCACTTGAGGAAGCGGCTGTTGCCCGCCTTCTCGCGACAGAGCGTGGCGCCACGGTGGGGGCAGGAGTTGATGAACACCTGCACGTGGCCGTCCTGGTTGCGGGTGAAGATCAGCGGCCGCCCACCGACCGTCCGAGCCCGGAAGTCGTGGGCTGCGGCCAGCTCGGTGTCGTGCCCGACGTACAGCCAGCAGCGGTCGAAGATCCGACCGCGCTCGAGCGCCAGGACGTCCGGGTCGACCATCGCCCTCCGGTTGACCCGGAACTTCCCCTTCTCGCGGTCGTCGACGATGACCGGAGTGTGGGTGCCCACCGACGTGTCGAAAGCCGTCATGCCATGCCCTCCTTCCGCTGGGCCGGCGACTGCGGCCAGTACTTGGCCAACGCGCCTCCGTCCACCGCGATGCTGCTGCCGGTGACCATGGCCGACTCGTCGGAGGCCAGGAACACCATGGCGCCGATGTAGTCGCTGGGCGTCGGCAGGCGGCCCATGGGCAGCTGCCCCATGAAGTCCATGCCCGAGCCGGCAGAGCCGGCCGCGGCCCGCTGGAAGCGCTCGGCCAGATTGGGATCCTCCGGCATCGTCGCCGTGGGCGTGAAGCCGTTGACCCGGATGCCGTAGGGCGCCAGTTCCATGGCGGCCGAGCGGGTGAAGTTGATCATTCCGGACTTGCCTGTGCAGTAGCCGATGTTGCCGGCCTGCCCCTGCCAGGCCGCCGTGGACAAGATGTTGATGATCGAGCCCCGGACCTGGCGCTCGACCATCGATCGGGCCACCGCCTGGGTCATCAGAAAGGCACCGCCGATGATGATGTCGACCTGACGGCGGAACTCGTCCACCGGCATGTCCAGCACTCCCTTGGTGTTGAAGCGCACCGCGCCGTTGACCAGTACGTCGATGTGGCCCCATTCCGCCAGGACGTTCTCGACCAGCGTGCCCACGGCTTCGGCGTCGGTGACGTCGCCGGGCGCCGCCATGGCCTCGCGTCCGTCGGCCCGGATGCGCTTGGCACACGCCTCGGCCACCTCGGCCTTGACGTCGTTGCACGCCACCTTGGCTCCGTGCGCCGCGAAACCGGCGGCGATGATTCCCCCGATGTTTGGACTCGTCCCGGTGACGAGGGCCACCTTTCCGTCCAACCGTCCGCTCATGGCGTCAGCCCCTCACGCGCACGACCTCGCTGCCGGTCCCGTCGCTCGCTCATCGTCGTCAGCTCCAGCACGCGAAGACCTTGTTGGAGTTGAAGCACCAGGTCTCGACGAAGTTGCTCCAGTCGGGTATGTCTCGACCGAGCTCCCGTGCCGCCCCCATGAGGGCAAACCAGTTCAAGATCTCTTGCTGGCCGGCGTGCACGACGTCGGCCAGCGGCGTGCTCTCCCACGTGGCGAAGTCGCCCTTGGTCAGCGCCTCGTACAGCCGCCTGTCGGCCGGCGTGTCGGGGCGAAGCCGCCAGGTGTGATCGGTCAGGAAGGCGTGCGACCACGACGACGAGGCCACGAGCGCCACCTTCCACGGGCTGTCGGCCAGATGCCGGGCGACCGCCCCGCCAACGTCCATGAGACGGCGAGGACTCGGTGCCGGCGGGTCTGGCTCGGACTCCTGGCCGAACGGCAGGAACATGCCCCGGGCCGAGACGACCTTGCTGCCGTAGCAGTTGATCGGCATGCAGACAATGGGCCACGGGAAGCCCACCCGGTGGTAGTCCAAGAACAGCACGGTGTTGAGGAAGGCGTGCGCCAAGCTGGCGTGGTGCAGCGGCTTGTAGGCGTACGAGACGTCGACACCGTCGTCGAGGAGTCGGGCGGCCAGCCAGCGCGCAGCGTCCGGTCGGCCCTGCACCTTCACGACTGTCGATTCGTCCTCGCCCCACACGTTCGGCATCCTGGCCGACTTCCAGGGCTCGGCTTCGAGGTCGTCATAGGCCAGCAGGGCGTACGGCGGGATGAGGTCTTCCTTGAAGTTCTCGTACTGGTCGTCGCCCCAGACGAGCAGGAAGTCGGGGTCGAAGGCCTCGATGGCGCCGCGGGCGCGCTCGAAGCCGGAGAGCAGCTGGGCGCGGTGGGCAGCGGCTGAGCCTCGGGCTTCGTCGTCGCCGAACTCGCGGCGCATGGCCTCGGGCCAGGTGGCGGGGTCGTTGGCGTCGGCCGGAATGCCCGGGTCCTTGCGGATGGCCCGCAGAATTCCGGCCATGTCCTCGTCCCGCCACGCCAATGGCGGATAGTGGGTCACGCCGACGAGTAGCAGCTCTGCCACCGAAGAACCTCCCCATTCGGCCCCGAGAACGGGGCCCGCGTCGCCATCCCATCGTTCCACGCGTGTGGGCGGCGCGCTGGAACTTGCGATCCCGGCCATGCCCATGGCTGATAGCGGGTGGCATGGCCAGCGCTCAGCCTGTCCCGGACCAACTAGTTGCTTGTTCAACCCTTGGGCCGGCTGCGATTTTTTGTCCGTACACATCGATTCGACGTCGATTCGACGAACCGGTCACCGAATTCGACGCTCCCTTGACCGACCGAACCCTTATCTCCGTGGCCGCGCGATCACATAGCGTGAACTCATCCCCTGGCGACCCGGCTTGTCCCCCGCCCCACCCCAGGACACCGTCAAGCCCTCGTTGCCGGTCATACTGGACCGACATGGCGTCCCGCGATCTGACCCGTTACGGCTGGCTGGCCATTGCGGCTGCCCTGGGCACGATGGGCCTCAAGCTGGTCGCCTGGCGGCTCACCGGCTCGGTCGGACTCCTCTCCGACGCCCTGGAGTCGACGGTGAACCTGGCCGCCGCCACGCTGATGGTGATTGCCCTGCGAGTCGCCACGCTGCCGCCGGACGAGACGCACCAATTCGGTCACGACAAGGCCGAGCTCTTCTCGGCTGCTGCCGAGGGGCTGATGATCGTCGGCGCCGCCGCCCTCATCGTCTGGACTGCCATCGAGCGACTCCTGCATCCGCAAGCGGTCGAGCGCATCGGCATCGGTTTGGTCGTGAGCATCATCGCATCGTTGATCAACCTCGCCGTCGCCATCGTCCTGTTGCGAGCGGGTCGGGCTTATCAATCGCAGGCCCTGCTGGCCGATGCACGCCATCTGCTCGCCGATGTCATGACCTCGGCCGGCGTCGTAGTCGGCGTGCTGCTCGTCGCCGTCACGAAATGGCAGCCGCTCGATCCCGTCGTGGCCCTCCTCGTCGGCGTGAACATCGTGGTCGTGGGTTCCCGGCTGGTGTGGCGAGCGGTCGGCGCCCTCATGGATCCCCCACTGCAACCCGAAGAGCAGGCCGCCATCCGCGGGGTCCTTGCGGGTTACGAAGCCCAGGGCATCGCGTTCCACGCCGTGCGCACCCGAATGGCCGGCCACCGCCGGTTCGTCACCTTCCATGTGCTCGTGCCGGGTGCCTGGACCGTCACGGCGGCCCACTCGCTGGTCGAACAACTGGAGGCCGACCTCCGGAGCGTGGTCCCACATCTCGTCGTGCTGAGCCACCTCGAGCCGATCGACGACGCGTCGTCCTACCTCGACCAGCATCTCGACCGAGCCAACGCAGCCGACCAGCCCTGATCGGCCGACCCCACCGGACACAACCCCCAACTACGCTCAGCACGTGGTTCTGCGCCGGGCTGCCTGCATCCTCTTCGCCCTGCCCTTGGCCGCCTGTGGCCAAGCGGCCGAGTCGACCACCGCGGGCGGCACTGGGGCGCGTGCGACAACCCTGCAGCAAACCGAGCCGTCGGCGTCAG
>JAXDQG010000347.1:0-10511 GCA_034667945.1 Acidimicrobiia bacterium
ACCTGGATGTCCTGGGCGTCGTACGACAAGAGCGGCCATACCTCCTGCTCGGAGCGATCGATCGGGTCGCCGACACACGCGCGCTGCGTGGCGCTACAGAGCGAGAACAGGGAGGTCGGGACCGCTGAACAGTCTACCAAGCGCGGGGCGCTCCCCCTGGATGGCCGAACCTTCCTCCGGCCAATGACAACCGCTCAGCGTGGTCGAACGCGAACCACCAGACCTTGCAATTCCGGACCGCCTGCTTCTGCGATTCGGGCCAGCAGCTCATTTGCGAGCCAGCGCAACTGGGCCGCCCAGGCGGGGTCCTCAGTGACCACGATCAGTCGTCCCTCTTCTACGCCTTGTGGTCGCGCATGCGTCGCAATCTCGGGGCCCACGAGTTCTGCCCACCGGGAGAAGAGGCCGCTGGAACCCTTGCCCGCAGAGCCCCGGCTCGTCCCAGGCGTGCCTCGACTTCCCAAGCCGCCGACCACACGGTCAAGGCTGTCCCCGAGTCGTCTCGGGACATGGTCCCGCCCGGCGCCAGGGTCCGCATCCGCTGACCCGTTCAATTCCAACCGCCTTCATCCGCAGCAACTCCGGCTATCCGGCCGTTCTCGACGCGATAGACCCGCTGCGGCCGAGTCCCAACCGGCAATCGGTCGGCCGACGTCAGTAATGCCTGGCCTGGTGGAAGATGTCGGAGCAGCGCCGCACAACGAGCGGGATCGAGCTCCGAGAAGACGTCGTCGAGCAACAGCAACGGGGATTCACCGGCGGCCTCGGTGACCAGCCGATGCGCGGCCAGCCGAAGGGACAGAGCCAGTGAACGCTGCTCGCCCTGCGAAGCATGGGATCTCGCCGGCATACCCGCCAGCCAGATCTCGAGCTCGTCCCGATGGGGCCCCACCAGCGTCACGCCACGTGCGACGTCGGCCCGACGGCTCGCGGCAAGCGCGGCGGCCAAGCCCGGACGCCAGGCAGCCGAGTAACACAGGTCGATGGGCACGTCGGTTCCCGCGAGCTGGCTGTAGGCCCTGGCTACCTCGGCTCTGAGCTGGTTCACGACTTCCGCACGGGCATCTGCCAGCAGCTCACCCGCGGCGGCCAGCTTGGCATCCCACACCTCGAGCGTGAGCTCGTCCTCGGCAGAGAGCCGGCCACCAACCTGTCGGAGCAGCGCATTGCGCTGGCGGAGCACCCGTTCGACCTCGCGGACGGTCGCGTCGTGCCGGGCGTCCAACGCCACCAGCGTGGTGTCGAGGAACTGCCGCCGCCCTGCAGGTCCTTCCTTGACCAGTCCGAGGTCTTCGGGCGTGAAGACGGTCACCCGCAAGATCCCGAGCAGATCGCGTGCTCGGGCCAGCCGCTGCCGGTTCACCAGCACCCGGTGACGCTTGGGGGCGATCTCCGCCTCGATCAGCAATGCACGGCCAGCTCGATCGCCCTCGGCGCGAACAAATGCAGCCCCCTGCCCGGAGCGGATCAGCGCCTCGGATGTCGCCGAGCGAAAAGACCCCAACGTGGCCAACCACGCCAGCGCCTCCATCAGATTCGTCTTCCCCTGACCGTTTGCGCCGACGACAGCCGTGAGCTGAGAATCCAGCTCCAGCTCGGCTGTCACGTAGTTCCGGAAGTCGGTCAGCCACAGGCGGTCGACACGCACGTGGTGTTGCGCCCCAGCTCGGTGAGCTGCTCAGACCCGAACAGGCATGAGCAGGTAGAGGAATTCCTCGTTGTCCTTCGTGCGAAGCACGGCCGGAGTACGGGCGTCCCTGGTCTCGAGAATGATCTCGTCGCCTTGCGCAGCTTCGAGCCCGTCGAGGAGGTACTTGGGGTTGAACGCGACCGAGAGGTCCTCACCCTCGAGACGGCCGTCCAACGAGTCGTGCGCCTGACCGACGTCCTGGCGGATGGCCCTGAGCTCGACACCGTCGGCATGCATCTCGAGCTTTACCGGCGTCGACTCGCGGGCGAGCAACTCGACCCGCCGCACTGCGTCGTACAACTGCGAGCGGCTCACGTACAGCCGGTTGGGATGGTCCTTGGGGATGAGCCCCTGATAGTTCGGGAAGTCGCCCTCGATGACCCGGGTTGTCAGTCGGGCCTGCCCCACTTCGAAGGAGGCATCGCGCTCGCCGAGCCGCAAGACGACCTCGTCCCCGGCGTTGCCGGGCCCCAGAAGTCGGGCCAGTTCACTGAGCGCCTTGGCCGGCAGCAGAACCTTCTGGCCTTCCGGCAACACGGAGGTGCCGGGGAGGTCACGCAAGGACAGCCGGTACGAATCCGTCGCCACCAGCCGCACACCTGCGCCCTCGGCAGCCAGCAGCACGCCCGTGAGCAGAGGACGCGAGTCATCCTTGGAAGCCGCCGGCACCACCTGGTTGAGGGCCGCTGCAAACTCCTTGCCGGGGATCGTCACCGACATGCCCGTCGGCTCGGTGGTCCGGGGAAACTCGTCCGCCGGGATGAGTCGCAGGGAGAACTGCGACCGACCGGCAGAGATCTGAGCCTGTTCGTCGTGCACCTCGACATGGACGGCACCGAGCTCGAGCGCCCTGACGATGTCGCCAAACAGTCGGGCGGGAATGACTGCCACGCCGTCCTGCTCGCCTGCAACATCGACGTCGATGGTGATCGTGAGCTCGAGATCGGTCCCCGTGAGACGGAGTACGTCACCCGACAGCTCGGCCCTGATGCCGGTGAGCACGGGCAGGGAGCCGCTCCGGGCGCTCACGGCCCGGCTGCAGGTGCTCAACGCATCGTTGAGCACATCTCGCTCGCAGCGGAACTTCACGGTCCCGTTACCTCTCTGTAGGTAAGGAGTTCTTGGTCAGTAGATGTACATAGGTGCTGTGGATTGTGGATGACACCGTTTGATCCCTGGTCAAGGTGGGTACGGCTATCGGTCGCTTATCCACTGTTGTCCACCGCGGGGTGTAGGCGCGGAGCGATGCCTGTGTATGACAGGGCGTCCGTCCACCGCTCCTCCCCCACCGGTCCACAGACGCGAGCCAGGTTGTCGACATGTTTGTCCCCTGCGGGCGCCGAGACGGGCTCACTTCGGTCCACCGCCCTTGATGAAGGCGATCAGGTCGGTGACCTGGTCGTAAATCTGGCGACGTTCCTTCATCAGCGAACCGATCTTCTCCACGGCATGGATCACCGTGGTGTGGTCGCGGCCACCGAACTCCTTGGCGATGTTCGGGTAGGACAGGTCGGTCATCTCCCGCATCACGTACATCGCGACCTGGCGCGCGCCCACCAGTGGACGACGTCGGCTCTTGCCACACAGGTCCTCGATGGAGAAGCCATACCGGGAGCAGGTGCTATCCAAGATGAGCTGGGGGGTGATCACCCGGGGGCGATTGTCGAGCAGCGTGTCCGCCAGGACCTGCTCGGCGAGGGTCATCGTGAGTGCCTCGCGGTTGAGGCTGGCGAAGGCGGCGACCCGGATGAGGGCACCCTCGAGCTCACGGATGTTGTTCGTGATGTTCGACGCGATGAACGCCATGACGTCGTTGGGAATCTGCCCGGCCATCTGCTCGGCCTTCTTGCGCAAGATGGCGAGACGGGTCTCCAGGTCGGGCGGCTGGATGTCGGTGATGAGGCCCATCTTGAACCGGCTACGCAGCCGGTCCTCGAGCGTTGAGATCGCGTCCGGCGGGCGATCGGATGAGAGCACGATCTGGCGTGACGCCTCGTGCAGGAAGTTGAAGGTGTGGAAGAACTCCTCCTGGAGGCCTTCTTTTCCCTCCATGAACTGGATGTCGTCCACGAGCAGGACGTCGATCTCGCGATAGCGGCGCTTGAACTCCATCGTCGTGTTCGTGCGGATGGCGTCGACGAACTTGTTCAAGAAGGTCTCGGTGGATACGTAGCGGACCTTGTGAACTCGATAGTTCTCTTGCACGTAGTGCGCGATGGCCTGCAGGAGATGGGTTTTCCCCAGGCCGGCGTCGCCGTAGATGAAGAGCGGGTTGTACGAGCGGCCGGGCGTTTCGGCAACTGACAGGGCCGCTGCGTGGGCGAACCGGTTGGACGCGCCGGTCACGAACGCGTCGAAGGTGTAGCGGGGATTCACCCCCTCGAGCACCGGTACTCCTCCAGTGATCTCGCGTCCCGACCAGGGTTGCGAACCTTCCCTGGTCTCCGCGGACACCCCTCCCCCGCCGTTTGCCCACACGCCTGCCGAGGGTGAAGTAGCGGGTGGATCAGGTTGGAGGACGCGCACGGAGAGCATCACGTCGTCCGCTCCCGTCTCCGCTAGCGCATCGGCGACCAGGGAACGGAAGCGGCCCTCGATCCGCTCCTTCACGAAGGCGCTGGGAACGCCCAACACCAGCGTGTTGCCGTCGAAATCCATCGGCTCCACGAGCGTGAACGTGCTCTGCCAGACGGCCTCCGACACCAGCGACTTCAGCGCATGTGCACAGGTCGCCCAGAGGCTCGGTGCATCAACCACTTGCTGCAAAGCCCTTCTCGCCATTCCTTGCAGGCCACAGGGGAATCCACAAGCCGATCCACAGCTGTGGAAAGAAAACATGACGTCCGCGGCACCGACGCGATCGACGGTGCCCTGCATCGAGTGTGAAGCCCTTCCATGGCTCCCCGTCGGGGACAGCCAGCGGACGGTAGCACGACGCTTCCCGCCTCACATGACCGATGAGTTCACCTGTCACCGGGTTGGCCTCCCGCTCGACCAGGGTCGCCCATCATCGCACCATCGGCGGCGTGCTGCGTGCTGGGAGCCGAAAATCCGGGAGAGCTTCGGTGGACCGAGCCGCTCCCGGGCAGGTGGTGGCCACGAAGAACCGGTCTCCGGTTGCTCATGACTCCGCTGACCTTCTAGGATTTCTTGGGCGCGCGGCCGCTGGCAGGGGATTTGTCCCTACGGTCGCCACGGCCAATTGGTGGCAGACCTTCCGCCGCCCATGTCGACAGTCGTCGGCCTCGGGCGTCCTCCTCGATGAGCGCCGCGGATGGCTGCCCGGAGAGGACACCAGGTGAAGCGAACCTATCAGCCCAACAATCGTCGCCGGGCCCGTCGCCACGGCTTCCGTCATCGCATGGCAACTCGTGCGGGTCGAGCCATCCTGCGCTCTCGGCGGCAAAAAAGCCGCCAACGGCTCGCAGTGTGATCGAGCCGCTTCGTCGTCGGTCTTGTTTCGCGGCCTTCCGTGGTGCCCGCGCCGGGCGTAGTGGGGCGGTGCGTGCGCGTGTGGTCGCCGATCTGGTGCCTCCCGACCGAGTCGGCGTGGCGTACGCACTCAATCGGAAGGTCGGCGGCGCGGTCACCCGCAACCGCATCAGGCGGCGCCTTCGATCAGCTGTCGATGCGCTCGACAAGCGGGGCGGTGTCCTCCAGGATGGCGCTGGGTATCTCGTGGCGGCAGACCCCGACGCCGCGTCGTGCCAATACGCGGTTCTGCAAGCGTGGGTCGAAGACGCGGTCCGAGCCGCCAACTCCCGATCAACCGAGAGGACGCCACGGTGAGCATGCCGTCTCGTGTCCTTACCCGTCTCCTCGAGGGCTATCAAGCCGCCTTCGCCTGGCGCCCATCCCCCTGCCGATTCGTTCCCTCGTGCTCCAACTACGCCGTGGAGGCCATCGAGGTACATGGGGCCGCGCGCGGCAGTTGGTTGGCCGTTCGCCGAGTCTGCCGTTGCCATCCGTGGGGTCCCCACGGCGAGGACCCGATTCCTGAGAGGAAGGCCTGCTAGATGTCCGCGTTGTTCGAGGGCCTTGCCGATGTCCTCGCCTGGCTGTACAGCCTGACCCGCTCCTACGGATTCTCCATCATCCTGCTGACCCTGGCGGTCCGTATCCTGGTGACCCCCCTCACCATCAAGGGCACCCGCTCGATGATGGCGATGCAAAAGTTCCAGCCCGAGATCAAGCGGATGCAGCAGGAGTTCAAGGGCGACCGCCAGCGCCTCAACGAAGAGTTGATGCGGTTCTACCGAGAGAACCAGATCAACCCCATGGGCAGCTGCTTACCGCTGCTGATCCAGATGCCGGTGTTCATCATCTTGTACAGGGTCGTACACGGCATCACCACCTTCGGGCCCGATGGCTTCTTCAAGCCGCATTACCTGAACTCGGACAGTGAGCTCTACAAATCGCTGTCGCACTCCAAGGAGATGCTGTTTCTCGGGCTCGACCTCGCCAAGAGCGCGGCGGGCGTACTGCGTGACGGGAGTGTGCTGAAGGCGCTGCCGTATCTGGTCATCATCGCCATCGTCACTGCCACGAGCTACATCCAGCAAAAGCAGGTGTCCGGGCGGATGCCCAACGCGGACATCAACCCGATGCAGAAGAACCTGATGCGCATCATGCCGCTCAGCTTCGCGGTGTTCTCCTTCAGCTTCCCGGCTGCTCTGGGCCTCTACTTCGTGACCTCGAACCTCTACCAGGTGGGTCAGCAGTGGTACATCTCCCGAGCGCTGTACGGCATGCGTAAAGGACAGACGGCAGCTGAAGCCCCTGGTGTGGTCGAGACGACGGCGAAGCCCGTGGCACAACCGGGCGATAAGAACGCTCCGGCGCGACGGTCGCCGAAGCCGGCGCCCAGGACCAACAAGCCCAACAACCCAGCCGGCACCGTTCCACCCAAGGCTCGACCTACGTCGGGGCGCGTGACCGAGCCCAAGCGCTCGAGTCCCAGCCGGGCGAAGCCCCGCCAAGAAGGTGCCCCGGGCGCTCCACGAAAGTCCACGTCCCGTGGTCAGAGTGGTAGTCGACGGGTGCCGTTCGAACAGCGTGACGCAGTCGACGGACAACCACCGGTCGACCCCGACAAGAAGCGGAGGAGATGAGGTGGAGTGGGTTGAGGTGACGGCGCGAACGGTCGAAGAGGCCAAGGACAAGGCTCTGGACCATTTGGGCGTGGACGAGTCGCAAGCTGAGTTCGAAGTAGTCGAAGAACCGCGGACAGGCTTGTTCGGCCGGTTGAAGGGTGAGGCTCGGGTGCGGGCGCGTGTGAAGCCGACGCAGCCCCGGCCCAAGCTCGACCGGCGTGACCGGCGCAAGCGGAAGGTCCAAGGCGAGCGAGGCTCATCGTCGCAAGGCGGTGGGGGCAGCGTCCGGGCAGAGGGCGGTTCGCAAGGCCGGCCCGCTCGGACGCCACGGACGGCGTCCGCAGAAACTGCTGCTGCGGCCAGCCCGTCGGAGATCGAAGGGGTGGCTTCCGGTGTCGCAGACGCGAACGGGAGCGATGCAAGTGCGAGACCCGAGGATGCGGGCAGAGATCGTCGCAGCCGCAGCGCGCGTCCAACAGAGCGGGTGTCTGGCGCAGCCGGCCCCGACGAGAACAACCAGGCTGGCCGCGCGGCCGATGAGGAGTTCGCTGACGTGACCGACGACGTGACTGAAGAAGTGAACCAGGAGGCGTTGGCCCGCGAGGTCGAGGCGGCCGAGATGTTCCTTCGGGGCCTGCTCGATGCCTTCGGCATGGACGGCGACATCGAAACGGTCGTGCAGGAGGACGATGCTCGTGAGCTTCGGGTCTCCGGGAGAGATCTGGGCCTGCTGATTGGTCCGCGCGGAGGAACGATCGAGGCCGTGCAGGAGCTCACGCGCCTGGCGGCCCGGCGGAACGCCAACGGCCGCGGGGAGGCCCGTATCCGGGTCGATGTCGGGGGTTACCGCGAGCGTCGCCGAGAGGCGCTCGCCCGGTTCGCGCGGGGTCTGGCCGAGGAGGTGGCTCGGTCTGGTGCGCAGAAAGTTCTCGAGCCGATGTCTTCACCTGATCGGAAGGTCGTGCACGACGCCGCCGGCGAAGTGGAGGGCGTTGAGACGTTGTCGGAAGGCGAAGAGCCGCGGCGCCGTGTGGTGATCGTGCCTCGGGCCTGATCCGTCGTGACTGTGGACGGGAGCTCATGGTTGTCCCCATGGCGGGAAGACCATGAGCTCCTCGCCGTTTTGGAGGAGAGTCGTCGACTCGGATTCCTCGGGCCGCGTGATGTGACCGCGCACCTGGAGCACGCTGTCGCGATGGGTCGCGCCGTTCAGAGCGATTTGCGGTCCGGTGCTGTGTTGGACCTCGGAAGCGGGGGCGGAGTGCCCGGACTCGTCTTGGCACGACTGGCGCCTGGCTCCGTGTGGACCTTGTTGGACTCTCAGGAACGTCGCACCGAGTTTCTGACCGAGGCGGTCCACGAGCTCGGCCTAGCGGGGCGGGTAGTGGTCGTGCGAGCCCGAGCTGAGGACGTGGGTCGACGAGTTGAGCACCGGGAGCGCTATCGGCTGGTGACGTCCCGAAGCTTCGGTGCCGCTGGGATCACGGCCGAATGTGGCTCGCCACTGTTGGCTGTCGGCGGGCGTTTGGTGGTGAGCGAACCGCCTTCGACCGACGAAAACAGATGGCCGGCTGCTCCCCTGCTGGAGCTCGGCCTGGAATGTCGGCGAGTCGATGTGGACGGCTTGGGCTTCGCGGTCCTGGAAAAGGTGGCGCCCACGCCGGAGTGGGCGCCGCGCCGCGTCGGCCGACTCGGCAAGCGGCCCTACTTCTAGCTTCCCAAAAAGGCTTGCAGGCGCAACGTGCGGGGCGCGATGTAACAGGGCGGACGCATTCCAGTCGGTCGACCGTACGGCGGACATTCCGCCATTCTTTAGGTTGAGACGTTTCACGTGGAACGTCCGCCGCGAACCTTTACGTCGTGGCGAGGAACCGCCTTCCCGAGTCGTGTCGCGCGAGGCGACGCCGCACCCTGCGACGCGCCCGACGGTGGTGTGTGAGGCCGCAGGTCGAACCGGGGCCCCCGCGGACGACGCGGTAGGAGGGACCAGAGCGCAGCATCCCAATGCGGTGTAAACCCTGCCGGTCGTCGGCGCCTGGTGGTGTGTGTGCTGGAAAAGGGTCCGACCGGGGACGCGACCGCGGAGCGTTTCGTGTCGACGCCAAGACCGTGCGCAAGTGGCGGGACCGCTTCGGCGCAGGGCGAGGCCGGTCAGGGGACCGCTCCAGCCGGCCGCGGTGCTCACCGGCGGCGACACCGCAGACCACGTCGCAGCGGGTGCTGGAGCTGCGCCGCCCGTACCGCTGGGGCGCAGCGCATCGCGCATGGGGTCGGCATGGCCGCCTCGAGGGGTGCAGGGCATCCCGGGCCGGGCCTCCGGCCTCGATCGGGTGATCGGGGCACCGCCACGCCGGCGGCGGTGCGGCGCTATGAGCGCGAACGTCCGGGCGAGCTCATCCATGTTGACGTCAAGAAGATGGCCGCGATCCCCGCCGGTCGCGGCTGCCGGCTCCACAGCCGGGTCGAGTATCCGCTCGGGGTGTCGGCTGCCGCGATCTGCACACCGTCGGTCGACGACCGCACCCGGATGGCGTATTCCGAAGTCCTCCACGACAAACAAGGCCCTACCGCGCGGAGTTTGGGTTCGCGCCGACTCCTGGTTCGCCGACCGGGGCGTACGGGTCGAACGCGTCCTCACCGACAACGGCGCCTGCGACCGGTCACGCGCCTGGACCGCAGTGTGCGCGGTCGGCTCAATCACCCACACAAAATGCACTGGACCGTAACGACCCAAACCAACGGCAACGTCGAACGCTTCAACCGCCTCCCGCTCGAAGAATGGGCCAATTCCACAATCATCATCGACCCCAGCGCGCTCCCGCGGCCATCGCCAGTTTCGTCCACCGTCAAGGACAGCATTCCCGGCCAGCACAGCTAGTAGGAGACCATGTCCGACTTGATCCCCTCACGGGCTGGCGGGATGGGACCAGACACGACGGCTCAGGGCCGGCAGCGCCCGATCCGAGTGCAACCTTCCGGGGGTCTCGCTGGGTGGAGGGTTTCGCTCCTTTGGGTGCAGGCGCGCCGAGGTCGCCGCCGCGCTGTCCGTGCCGCCGCCGACGCCGGGCAGTTGACCCGTGGTTGCGGCGATGTGCGCCAACCGGTCAAGACCCAGCGGCAGCCACCGGAAAGGGCTGCGCTCTGAGATTGCTGCCTCGCGCAAAATGCGATACCCGAGCCCGGCCCCGGACCCCCACGTTCCGCTCTCACAAGAGGCCGCAGAACTTCACTGGCTGTGTGGTCGGGTGTCCGCGCTGCCCTCGGCTCCGCGAGTTCGGTGGTTCGCTTGCGCCAAGCGCGCCTGAATAGCTTCCGCTGCTCCATCGGTGGCGGTGGTCGTCAGACGTTGTCGCGTGTGTCGGTGCGGGCGTCGGTCCAGGCGGTGGGATCGATGAGGTAAAGGCCGCAGGCGCAGTTGAGGGCTTCGGCCGGTGTGCCGGTGAGACGGCCGGCGAGGAGGATGGGATCTTGGTAGCTGAGTCGGCTGGTGACATAGATGGCGAAGCCCCACTTCCGTCGGTGATCCGAGCTAGCGCGGCTGGGGCTGGTCGGGGTCAGGTGGGGCCAGCGGTGTCAGCGCCGATCGTCGACCTGGACAGCGAGCGGCAGGGGACGTCGGGGATCGCCGCGGGCTGGTGGGGCCAACCGTTGGGCTGGGCGCTTGTCGAGGTCGTCGCGTCCGACACCCCCTCGAGGGTACGGCTATGGCGTTGTAGCGGACTTCGAAG
>JAXDQG010000348.1:0-5988 GCA_034667945.1 Acidimicrobiia bacterium
AACGCTTCAAGGACACCTACTGGTCCCGGTTCGAGACCATGTACTTCGCCGGCGACGGCGCCAAAAAGGACGAGGACGGCGACATCTGGCTCCTGGGCCGGGTGGACGACGTCATGAACGTCTCCGGGCACCGGCTGTCCACGACGGAAATCGAGTCCGCGCTGGTGTCCCACCCCGCCGTGGCCGAGGCCGCCGTGGTGGGCGCCGACGACGCCATCACCGGCCAGGCGATCATGGGCTACGTCATCCTCCGCGGCGGCCAGCAGGCCACCGACGGTCTACTCGAGCAGGTACGCCAGCACGTGGCCAAGAAACTCGGCCCCATCGCCCGGCCCAAGCTGGTCATCGCCGTGCCCGAGTTGCCGAAGACCCGTTCCGGCAAGATCATGCGGCGGCTGCTGCGCGACGTGGCCGAGGGTCGCAAGTTGGGCGACACGACGACGCTGACCGACGAGGGCGTGGTTGAGGAGATCCGCAAGCGCGCCCTGGAAGCACCGCAAGAGGACTGACGACTGACGAGCGCGGCAGGGCCCACGCGATCCGGCCCGGCCATGGCTGATCTGTGGACGTGGCGAGACGAGCCGCTGGCCCCTGGACGGGCTGTCGTGGTCGACATCGACGGCGTCATCGCTGACAACCGTCACCGGCTCCATTACCTGGACCGCCGGCCGAAGGACTGGGACCGCTTCTTCGCGGCGGCCGACGCCGACGTCCCCATCGCGGCCGGCCTCCGACTGCTGGACGCGCTCGATCCCGAGGTCGCCATCGTGCTGCTCACCGGCCGCCCGGTCCGTCTCCGAGGATTGACCGTCGACTGGCTGGAACGCCACGGGGTCGCCTGGGATCTGTTGGGTATGCGGCCAGATGACGACCGCTCGCAGGCCACCAACTTCAAGCGTCGGGCCGTCGACGCGCTGAATGGGCTCGGCTGGGACATCGAGTTGGCGATCGACGACGAGCCGGCCGTGGCTGACGCCTATGAGCGAGCGGGGATCCCCTGCTTTCGCGTCGCTTTCGGCCGATGATGGTCCAGTTGAGCAGCGGTGAGGGCTGAATGAATGTGCAGATCCCGAGTCGAGGGGTCCAGCATCGAGGAAGCCCGACCGCCAAGGGAGACGTGTCGCGGAAGATCTTCGCGGCCTGAGATGTTTGAGCTAGTAGCACTATGACGAACACCCTCAAGACCTCTGTCCTCCTCGCCGCGCTAGGTGCGCTGATGATGGCCATCGGCAGCGCCTTTGGGCAGGGAGGCCTCACCATCGGTTTCGTGCTGGCCGTGATCACCGTCGGCGGCTCGTACTGGTTCAGCGACAAGCTGGCCCTTATGAGCGCCCGGGCACAGCCGGTCACGGAGCCCGAGATGCCCCAGTACTACGCCATTGTCCGTGAGCTGACGCAGCGGGCCGGCATGCCCATGCCACGCCTCTACGTCACGCCCGAGATGCAGCCCAACGCGTTCGCCACGGGCCGCAACCCCAACCATGCCGCCGTGGCCGTCACGCAGGGCATCCTCCAGGCACTCACCTGGGATGAGCTGAGGGGCGTGCTGGCTCACGAACTCAGCCACGTCCGTAACCGGGACATCCTCATCGGATCCGTGGCCGCGGCCGTGGCGACGGTCATCACCTTCGCGGCCCGCATGGCCATGTTCGGCGCCATCTTCGGTGGCGGCGGTGGCGGCCGAGACCGGAACGACAACAACCCGTTTGTGTTCCTGGCCACGATCATCCTGGCGCCGGTCGCTGCCATGCTCCTCCAGATGGCGCTGAGCCGGAGCCGCGAGCTCCAGGCCGACGCCTCCGGTGCCAAGCTCATCGGGGACGGCGAGCCCTTGGCCCGAGCGCTGGAGAAGCTGAACTACTACTCGCAGCGGGTTCCGTCGAACGTCAATCCCGCGCAGGCGCAGGCCTACATCGTGAACCCGCTGACCGGGCGCAAGATGGCCTTCGCCAGCCTCTTCTCGACCCACCCGCCGGCAGAGGAGCGGATTCGCCGTCTGCGCCAGCGGGCCTGGGCCTCATAAGTCGGGCCCGCGTCCCGCAGGGCTAGAACACCCCGATCCTCATACGTCCCCGGCCCCTCTTTCGGCGGCCGGGGATGTCGCGTCCTAACCTCTTCCTCGCACGAGGGGGAACGACGTTGGACTACGACGAGCTGCTGCGGTTGAAGTTGTTCACCAATCTGACCGCCCACCCGGTGCGAATGCTGGAGCTGGACGGTCGTCGCCACGCCGCGGTGGCATTGGTGGTCGTCGACAGCGATGCCGATCTCCACGGCGACGATCCTTCCCCCGCGCTGCCTGATCCGGCCAGGGTCGGTGGCATCCCCGGGCTCCGCCCCGACGACGACATTGACGGCTCGGTGGCCGGGACCGCCGGCGGGCCGGCGGTGCTGCTCACGCGGAGGGCTGCCCGGCTCAACGCCCATGCCGGGCAATGGGCCATTCCCGGAGGCCGCCTGGACAAGGGCGAGAACCCGCTCGAGGCTGCCCTCCGCGAGCTGGTGGAAGAGCTGGGCCTGCAGCTCGACGAGTCGCATCTGCTCGGTCGCCTCGATGACTACCCGACCAGGTCGGGCTACGTGATCAGCCCGTTCGTGTTCTGGGGTGGCGCCGACCCCGTGCTCGCACCAGATCCCAGCGAGGTGCATTCCGTCCACCGCATTGCCTTCCGCGAGCTGTGTCGCGTCGATTCGCCCCGGTTCATCACCATTCCCGAGAGCGACCGCCCGGTGGTGCAGCTGCCGATCGGCAAGGACCTCATCCACGCGCCGACCGGGGCCGTGCTGTACCAGTTCCGCCGGGTGGCCATCGAAGGCGTCTGCGAACGGGTCGACCACCTCGAGCAGCCGCTGTTCGCCTGGAGCTGAGTGCCGCACGAGCCGTCAGGGGCGGGGGCAGGGGGTTCAGCGCCCCTGCCATTCCGGCGCCCGGCCCTCCCGGAAGGCGGCTCTGCCCTCATTCGCGTCCTCCGTCTGCTGGGCCACGATGCGCATGGTCTCCCCGAAGCGAACGGCGTCGACCCAGCTCATCTCGGCGGTCCGCACGGCGACCTCCTTGATGGCCCGGGCAGCCAAGGGAGCGGCCCGGCACAAACGAGCGGCCAACGCTCTGGCCTCCGCCATCAGGTCGTCGTGGGGAACGATCCGGCCGACGAGCCCCATCTCCTTGGCCCGCTGCGCATCAACGGTCTCGCCGATGAGCAGCAACTCCATGGCATCTTCCCAGCGCAGCCGGCGGGGGAGGCGGATGGCCCCGACGATGGTCGGCACGCCCAGCTTGACCTCCGGCATGCCGAAGGTGGCCCGCTCCGAGGCGACGACGAAGTCACAGAACGACACGGCGGTCAGCGCATAGCCCAGAGCTGGGCCGTTGACCGCCGCGATCGTCGGCTTGAACAGCTCCAGGCCGCTCTCGAAGGAATTGATGGTTGGCTTTTCCCAGAACGTGCCGGGGAACGTGCCGGCCGAGCCTCCGGCGGGATCCCGCACGTCGGCCCCTGATGAGAAGGCTCTGCCCGACCCCGTCAGGATGGCGACCCACGCCGATTCATCCTCGAGAAACCGTTGCCAGGCGGCATTCAGCTCGATGCGCAGCTGCCCGTTGATGGCGTTCAGCCGTTCGGGCCGGTGGTAGGTGATGGTGACGACATGGTCGTCCTGCTCGTAGAGGACGGTCGGTTCGGATGGGGGACCGGGCTCGGTGGTCATGCCCATGTTGCTAGCACTGCCGACCGCGCGGCCCGCTCCCGTCTCCAACGGGTCGTTCAGTCGCGGAAGTTGATGAACTGCAGCGGGATGCCGAAGTCCTCGCCCTTGAGCGCGCTGATCACCTCTTGCAGGTCGTCGCGCTTCTTGCCGGTGACACGGAGCTGCTCACCTTGGGTCTGGCTCTGGATGCCCTTGGGCGAGCGGTCCTTGATGAACTTGTTGATGGCCTTGGCCTTCTCGGAGGAGATCCCGGCCACCAACGTCACCTTCTGGCGGGCGCGCCCACCGGCGGCCTCCTCGACCTTGCCGTAGTCGAGCGCCTTCAGGGAGACCTTGCGCTTGACCAGCTTCTCCTGCACGACCTGACGGAGGGCGGTGAGGCGGTCCTCGGTCGACGTGTTGAGGGTGATGGCGCTGGCGTCCAGATCAATGTCCGAGTCGGTGCCCTTGAAATCGAAGCGGGTGGAGACCTCGCGCTTCGCCTGATCGACGGCGTTGCGCACCTCTTGCATATCGACTTCGGAGACGATGTCGAAGGTGGGCATGGGCTACGACGGTAGCCGCGGAGCCGGCTTCGGCGCGACCGGGCCGACCCGCTAGTGTGGCCGGCCGTTGGGTCGGTGCCCGAGTGGCCAAAGGGAGCGGGCTGTAAACCCGCCGGCTTACGCCTACGGAGGTTCGAATCCTTCCCGGCCCACGCTTACAGCCGGATAGGCCGAGCGGATGTGAGGACCCTGCGGAGCATGGGCCGAGCATCGAGGAGGCCTATCCGCTCAAGTCCTTACGTTGAGGATTATTGGGCGGCTGCTCGGGGCGGCCGCCTCCTTTCAATTCCAGGTAGCTCCCGGCGGGAACGTTTCACTCCGCTGACTGACTACTTCACGGCATGCCAGGAGATCGTCGGGTGCTGCTTCCTGCATCCCCGCTGCACGCCGTCCGCGCTGCCGGCCAGACCAGACAATTGCGCCGTGTCACTCGCCGACGGTCTGGTCGGTGCCCCTCTCCGCTGGCGCCGCCGCTTCCGCCGGCGAGATTTTTCCGTCCCGGCAGCAACTCCATGTACGAGATCCGCCCTCACCGACATCGGTTCGGCACGAGCTGGCAAGTGGGGGTTGGGAGGACGTGGATGTCGAGCCAGTGGACGGAGGATGACGACGAGGAGCTGGCCTGTCGGGCCCAAGGCGGCGACCGTCAGGCGATGGCCTCCATCTTCCAGCGCTACCGGGGCATGTTGACCTGGGCGTGCATTCGGACGTGTGGCTCAGACCTGGCGGAGGACGCGCTGCAGGACCTCATGGAGGCGTTTCCCGCCAAGATCCAGAGCTTCGATCCGGCTCGGGGTTCACTCCGGTCATGGCTGTCGGTCGTCGCCCGCAACCAGGCCCACCGGACAGCGGGACGGTTCCATCGTCACCCGACGGTGAGCCTCGATGCAGGGCCAGCCGAGTCGGCCAGGTGGGTGCCCGAGGCGTGCACCGAACGTGACGCCGTTGAGGCCCTCGTCGAAGCGCGCGAGCTGCTCGCCAAGATCGTGCCGGTGCTGACCGATCGGGAGCTGTTGGTGATCACCCGGGTGCTCATCGACGATCAGCCGGCGGCCGAGCTCGCGGCTGAGCAGGGCTGGCAACCGGTGACGGTGCGGACCACGCTCAACAAGGCGAGGGCCAAGATCCGCCGCCACCTGGCGGGCATGGCCCATTCCGGGACGGGAGAAGATGCGCGGTGAGCTGGACGAATGACTCCGATCGGTCGCGGCGGTGGCCGAGACGGCCTTCGGCTCGTGCACTTCGCCCTTCTCGGTCGACCGCCTCCGAGGACGAGTCGCTCGCCGACGCCGATGCCGACAGCGATGCCGCTGATGTCCACGCCGTCGACGCCCTGCTGGCCGATCTGGCGCGGGAGGTCGTCCCCGACGACCGCTGGGGCGACATGATGCGAAGGGTCTTCGGCGCCGACAGTGCTGCCCCTGACCGCACACTGCGAGGCGACGTCGGCGTGCCGGGCGGCGCCACGCCGGTTCGCGATGACTGCGTGGTGCGGTTCGATCGCACGCTGGCGGTTGCGGCGGCTTCGGGCGGCCGGCGACTGCAGGGCCGACAGACCAATGCCGATGGCGATCTGCTCACCGATGTGCAGGAGACGAGTGACGGACGACTCGTCGTGACGATCAGTGCCCGCCCCGGTGCCGACGCCGAGATGGGGACCGCGCCCTTGGTCGTGCTGCGGTGGGAAACCCGCATGCATCAACCGGCTGTCGTCGAATGCAGCCGGGCGCTGGCC
>JAXDQG010000349.1:0-4094 GCA_034667945.1 Acidimicrobiia bacterium
TCCGGCGCGCTCGGCTCGTGCGCCGCGGCAGACAAAGGGGGGGCCGTGAAGGTCACGCGGATCTATACCGGCGACGATGCCCAGTCGCACTTCGAAGACCTGAGCATTCCGGTCACGGCCAGTTCGATCGGTGGGATGACGTCCGCCATCCCGGCCGAGTCGGTGTTCTTCCGGGACACCGGCAATGGCGGCCCGGCGGTCATGGACTACCACGTGGCACCCCGCCGGCAGTTCGTCATCCATGTGGCCGGCCGGGTGCAGATCGAGTGTGGCGACGGCACGAAGCGGCAGTTCGGCGTGGGCGACATCCTCCTGGCCGACGACACGACCGGACAGGGCCACATCAGCCGTGAGATCGAGGGCCCGCGCGTGCAGGTCTTCGTCGCTCTCGACGAGAAGGCCGACATCGACCGCTGGAGGGCCTGACCGCCGAGTCCGCGCATGGCGCGTGGCGGTCTTCGCGTCAGGGGATGCCGATGAGCTCTTCGGCCGCGAACAGCATCACGACCCTGGTGAGGGCATTGAAGCCGTCGTCGCTCACCGCGTGTGCCTTCCAGGCAGCCTTGTCCCGGTACCAGAGCTCGGCCACACCGGCGTAGGGCCTGTCGGACTTGCCCTGGTCGGCGATGTTCACCACATAACGCAGGCCGCCCGAGGCGACCATGTGTGACGCGACGTTGGGCGCGTGCACGTCGAGCCAGTGATGCCGCAGGCGCTCCAGTTCGACATCTGGTCGCGCGCTGACCAACGCCACCATCTTGAAACCGGCCTGTTCGCGAGGACCGTCCACGATCACGTGCTCGGTGCAGTCCAGCCGGACCGCCGGCGATACCACCAGGTCGGCGAACCCGTCGTTAGCCACCACGGCGGGCGTGGAGCGTCCCTGCATCTGGCGCCCGCGTTCGGGGTCGTCGAACCACAGCTGGGCCATGCCGTCGTAGCGCTCCTCCGGCGCGGCCCGCTCACCGACGTCCTGGAACAGCGTGACCGTGTAGTGCTCGGGCCGTACATGGGCCACGACCCCTGGCATATGCACGTCTCGCCAACAGGTCGCCAACTCGTCGTGCGTTACCTCGTTCCGCCGACGCAGCGGGTACAGGATCTTCACTCCAGCCATGGGCCGAACATTGCCATGCCGCCGCGGGGCCGTGACGCCCGAAGTGCGCCGCGACGACCCCCAGGAGCGGCGATGGAGCCGGCTTGGGCGCTCACTTCAGGTGCGTCATCCGATGCGGTTCTGCGTAGCCGGCATCAGCGTGGGCTCGGCGATCGGGCTGTCCAGCCTGAACCCCTTCCACGCGCAGTAGATGCCGAGCGACAGCTCCCACGCGGCCTCCGGCAGGGTCAGCAGGCCAGAGATCCCCGAACCGTTGTCGTACGCACCACACAAGATCAACACGAACGAAAGGATCAGCAGGGGGCCGCCGATGAGGCCGAGCAGCGCCATGCGACGCGGCACGAGCGCGAATCGGTACATCAAATAGCCGAGCAGCAAGCCGTTCCCGATCCCCGCGATGAGTCCGGGTCCCCACTGGAACGCCCAGTCGTAGCTCTTCACCAGCGAATTGCCTGAAGCGGCGAGCGCCGCGGCGTCGACACCAGTAGCTGATGACAACAGGCTTGCCACGTTCACGACTGAGATGATGCTGATGATGCCGATCGCGGCGAAGACCGACTCCATGACGCGAGCGGTGACGTATCCGAGTGAAACGGTTTCGCTCAGCCGCCTGCCCAGCGGGTAGAAGACGACTGCGGTTCCGATCTGGGTAAGGATCAGTCCGAACTCCAGGACCGCACCGAGCTTGAGGCTCGCGGTGGAAGTGGCCCCGGGGATGAACCGCATGTCGGACCAGCTTGCGCCGACTCCGTGGACGAAGAGCAGCCGCGCCGGGATGCTCGTCACGAATGTGCCGATGAACAACCAGCCGAAGATCCGCCCAGTTCTCTGAAGATCCATTGTCGTGCCTTTCGCGTCTGCGGTCGCGCTCAACCTCTTGTGCGGGAAAAGGCAAGGCATGGCAATGACGGGTCGCTCACGACGCGCCGGAACCCTAGCGAGGGCGTCACATCGGCACCTCGTGACTTCGATCACACCCTGCGCATTCAGGGCCGTGGGCCGAAAATGGCAGGTCTGTCGGACCACTCAGACCGGCCCCAAGGTTCCAGGGATGTTCCGTTCCGCGCGCACGGCCGGCGAAGCCCTCCTGGCCACACTGCGCGACCACAACAAGCCCGACACCGTCGACGACGAGCCAGTCAGCCCGACTCCACGTCGGCCTCGACGACGGCACCTGTAACCGGCTGTACGGAAAATACAGCAACGCCCTGCCGGGCTGCGCGAGGTCGAGAGTCACTAAGTGCCGCTACTCTACGTGAGTTCATATTCGCGTCAGGTGAGGCACGGGTTCTTGGCGTCGTCCGAGGCGCCAAGCCGAAAAGCAACCGTTCACGGTGCAACAGGGGAGAAGCAATGAAACCACCACAAGGGACGCCCTCAGTGGCGCGCCGTTTCAAAGCCGCAGCGTGCGTTGGCTTGCTGCTCCTGGGAATGCTTGGCCTCGGGGCTTCGTCAGCCGGAGCGGCCACAAGCCATTACACGCTCATGACGCAGCAGCTGGCCCAGGGCGTCCAGCTGCGCTGCGCCGACGTTGACTACGCGGCGGCGCAAGGCTTGATCGACCCGGTCGAGGTCCGCTGGTTGAGCGCCGCCGGCGTGAAATGCCCGAACGAGCAGTACGAAGTGATGTTGGCGCTCGGCACGAAAGGCCAGCTCGCCTGCGCGGATGTCCAATGGAACGCCGCGAACGGGCTGGTCAATTGGAATCAGGCGGCCGGCCTCCTGTGGCGGGTCCCCGGCTGTGAGCTGACGAAGTACGCGTTCCTCGTTGCACTCGCCGCGCAGGGAGGCATCGGTTGCGTCGACGTGGACTGGCATCAGAATGTCGGACTGATCTCAGCTGAGCAGGCGGGATGGTTGAAGGCGTCGCTTGGCAACCAGGGGCGGTACTGCTACACGACGGGGATGGGCGCGAGGACGTCCCCTGTCCCGAAGGGCTGGCTGGTTCCGTTCGGCGACTGGTTGATCCAGGTCCAGAGTTGGGAGCCGAACGTGTCGGCGCAGGTCGCTGCGTACAACCGGTTCAACGAGGCGCCGCCTCCTGGCTATGTCTACGCACGCATGACGGTGTCGACGACCTACACAAAGGGCACCGGCACAGGGAGCCCGGCCGGCATCAACGTCAACCTCATTGATCAATGGTCGAACGCATACGACGACACGTTCGTCTCCGGTGGCAGCGGCGGGGACGAGAATTCGCTGTGGCTAAAGGCTGCGACAGTCCCCGGCGGCACGGTTAGTGGGGCGATCTACTACAAGATGCCCGTGGGCAGCGCCGCCGGTCCGGTCTTGGGCTATCACCCGTACATCACGTATAGCGATGTGCCTGTGGAGTGGCGTTCTTCCAAGTGAACTGACGAATAGCGGACGGCCCCCGCTCCATGCGGTTGCGGGGGCCGTTGCGCGTCCAACGGCAGGCTCGCAACACTGGAAGTGGCTGTCGCGAAGGTGCTGGCCGTCGAGCTGCGCCTGTCAGGACACGAGCCGAGTGCCATGCCGTACCAGCCGCGGAATCCGATCGCCACGTTCGCAAGCGCGGACGCGAACCGGCGGGCGAGGACCACCTGGGCGGCCAGCTGCCCTCCGACGATCACGCCGGGCAGCGTCCACACGCCGATGCCGCCGAGAGACCGGTCCGTGTAGGAGACCGCCCTTTCGATGACGGGGGTAAAGATCCCGACGATGGAGGGACCAACTCGAGCCGCCGAGACGCCATGTGACATCACGGCATCGCCGCGCGTTTCATCCCCGGAGAAACACGTATACGCCGACGAGCTGCCTGCCCCATGTGCTGACCTGGCCCTTCGCCGCGGCCGAGCGCAGCGAGTGGTTATGAGAACGCGCGCAGCGAAACCCTGCAGTCTCAGTCCGCCGGCGGCCGGTGCAGCCGAATGGGGTGAGGTTCGCGCATCATGCGAGGCTGGTCGCGCCAGGCCGGCCCGGCGATGAGACCGCCGTCCACGACGTGGGCCTGCCC
>JAXDQG010000350.1:0-5093 GCA_034667945.1 Acidimicrobiia bacterium
GGGCTCCGTCACCACCACGGAGGCGCCGGTTTTGACGAGCTTGGTGTCGTCGAGGCTGAGCGCGGTGTCGATGGCGAGGCGAGAGTTCGTGAGCGTCATCGGTGCGCCGCTGAGCTGCTCGCCGACAACGGCCTTGGTGCCGTCGACCCGCAGGGGCAGCGACGGGAAGAAGAGCAGCTCGTCCGCCGGCACCTGCACGCCCAGCTTGGTGGCGACCTGCGCCAGGGGACTGGCGGCCACGCGGCTCGCGAAGAGATCGACCCGGCTCTGCGCGAGGGTGACGGCATCTCCGGCGTGGGTGACGTCCGCGTTGGCGGCGGAGCGGTCGAGGGGTCCGTTGCCGCTGCCGCTCGGGACGGCGGCATTGGCTGCGGCCAGCGCAGCCTGGGCCGCGGCCAGGTCGCTCTGGGCTGTGGCCACGGTCCGGCTGGCCTGTCGTGTGGCCGCCTCGAGCGCGGCGATGTCCGCAGGCGTCGGAACCACGGGCGCCGTCGCGGCTGCCCCGGCGGCTGGCGCAGGCGCCGAGGCGGCGGTCCGCGCTTCGCCCAGCCGCATGTTGGCAACCCGCTCGTTGTCGACCGCGGCGTCGAGGGCTGCCGACTTGTTGGCCACGTCGGCCGTCGCCAGCAGCCGGTCACGCTTGACGGCGGCGGCCAGGGCGTCGTCGACGGCTGGCTGCACCGCCGCCGCACGCCGGGCCTTGTCCAGCGCGGCCTGGGCCGTCGCCAGACCCTCTTTCTCCTTGAGCAGCTCCGAACGAGCCGTGAAGTCGTCGGCCTGTGCAGCCCGCAGCGTCACCATCTGCTCGTCGGTGGGGCCGAAGGGAGCCCAGCCGGCACGCGTGTACCAGGACGTCACTGCGGCTGCGGTCTGCCCGTCGTAGATCCCGTCAACCGGGCCCGGGTCGAATCCCAGGCGCTGCAGGGCCGCTTCGAGCTGGGCGACGTCGGTCCCCGAGGTGCCCGGTCCGAGGTCCCGGTGCATCGGTGTCGCCCCCGTCAGCACGAACACCGGTCGGCCCGACACCGCCATGGCCATGTCGCCCTCGCGCAGCTGGGCGCCCTTGACCGGCGCGGTGCTCACGATGCTGGCGGACTTCTTCAGGCTCGATGTCGCCAGCACGACCGACAGCGGTGCGCCGTAATGCACCTTCCCGCGCACCACCACGGTGCTCGCCAGCGCCCGCTTCTCGACCGGGACGAGGATCGGCGATGGTGTCGGCGCTGCGCTCTTGGAGGCGATGTCCCCTGGTGAGTGGATGTGCCGGCCGGCCACCCAGCCAACACCCGCGGCCAGGATGATGACCACCAGTACCGCACCAAGCAAGCTGTGACGCCGCATCGTCGTCCTTTTCGGTGTTTTGGGCGCGACGCCATCGGACGTGCGCGTGCGCGGATCATGACGAAGCGGTGCTGACTCCCCGCTGACTGGTGGGGAGCTGTAGGGCGATCCCGTCATGGCTCGGCGGTCGCCATGACCGGTTCCGGCGGGCTCACCGGCTCGCCTGGCGCGGTTCGAGCTTTTCGACTCCTGCCGAAGCGGAGATACAGCGACGGCACGATGAACAGGTTCAGCAGCGTGGAGGTGAGCAGGCCGCCCAGGATGATGACGGCCATGGGGTGCTCGATCTCGTGTCCCGGGATGTCACCGGCGATGACGAGAGGGACCACGGCCAACCCGGTGGCCAGCGCGGTCATGAGGATGGGAGCGAGCCGCTCTCGGGCGCCGCGCAGCACCATGGCCGGGCCGAAATCTTCGCCCTCGAAGCGCTCCAGGTGCTGGTAGTGGTTGATCAGCATGATGCCGTTGCGAGCTGCGATGCCGAGGATCGTGAAGAAGCCGATCAGGGCGCCCAATGAGACGACACCGCCGTTGAAGTAGGCGGCCAGGATTCCCCCGACCAGGGCGGAGGGCAGGGTCAGGAACGACAGCGCGGCGAGGCGGAGGCTTCGGAACGCCGCCCAGAGCAACAGCAGCACACCGATGGCCGCGCCGACGGCGAAGGTGAAAAGGCGCTTCTGGGTGGACTGCCGCTCGGTGTACTCGCCGAGCACCTCCGTGTGATAGCCGATGGGCACCTGCACCGACGCCAACCGCTCCTCGACGTCGTGCGCGACCGCGCTCAGGCCACGACCTTTGACGTCGACGTCGACGTCGATGCTGCGGGAGCCCGCTTCGCGATGGACGACGTTCGGGGTGGGCTGCACGCTGACCGATGCCACGTCCGCCAGGCGGATCACCCGCCCATCGGGTGTGTCGATCGGAAGGTCACGGATGTTGTCGAGATTGTTGCGGGTCTCGGGCGTGCTCCACACCTGGACGTCGTACGCCCGACCGTCGCGGAAGACATCGCCGACTTCTTCGCCGGCGACGAGTGTCCCGGCCGCTCGTCTCACGTCGCCCGGCTTCACGCCGAAGCGTTGAGCGGCGGCCAGATCGACCTCGACATGGATCTGTGGCACGTCCTCCTGCAGCTCCACATGGGCGTCCGAGACACCCGGGATTGTGCCGAGCGTGCTCTCCACGTCACCCGCGGTTCGCCGCAGGGCCTCGAGGTCCTGGCCGAAGACCCTCACGACGATCGGGCTGCTGGCTCCGGTCAGCACCTCTTCGATGCGCTCGTTCAGATAGGTCTGCACGTTGTGGAAGAGGCCCGGATAGCTCTGAACCACTTCCTCTATGCGGGCAAGGGTCTCGTCGTAATCCGCCGATGGATCGATACTGATCCAGTTCTCGCCAAAGTTGACTCCGG
Source organism: Acidimicrobiia bacterium (assembly GCA_034667945.1). Classification (GTDB taxonomy): domain Bacteria; phylum Actinomycetota; class Acidimicrobiia; order Acidimicrobiales; family CAIXPF01; genus JAXDQG01. The sequence goes on from JAXDQG010000350.1 coordinate 2,753, forward strand.
CGACCTCTTCGGCCAGAAACGCCTGGCCTATGTGCGACCCGAAGTTGCGGACACCTGGAATCGCCCGCAGGTCGGCGCTGATCCGCTGGACCATGCGCATCTCTTCCTGGTCGGAGCTTCCCGGCTTCGTAATCCAGTGGATGAGGAAGTCACGTTCCTTGAATTGCGGGAACAGCGACGACCCGAGGTGGGGTACCACCAGAAGGCCGGCCAGAACGATGACGGCCACGCCGATGAAGGCGGGTGCCGGCGTGCGGATGATTTTCCCGAGCACTGATTCATAACGACGGTGCAGCCACTTCACCAGCGGCGGGTCCCGCCGCTCGACGTGAGCGTGACCCAGGAGCACCATGCCGAATGCCGGGGTCACCGTCAGTGCGACGACCATCGATGCCAGGACCGCCAGGCCATAAGAAATTGCCAGTGGGCGGAAGAACGATCCTGACAAACCGTGCATGAACAGGACCGGTATGAGGGTCATCACGTCGATCAACGTCGCATAGATGATGGCGCTGCGAACTTCCAGCGAGCCTTCCAGGATGATGCTCGCCGTGGACTTCTGGCTGCCTACACGGCGATTCAATCGGAGGCGGCGCAGGATGTTCTCGATGTCGATGATGGCGTCATCGACCACGACGCCCACTGCAATGACGAGCCCCGCCAAAACCATGGTGTTGATGGTCGAGCCCGTCTCGTAGAGAACCAGAATCGCAGCCAGCAGGGAAAGGGGGATCGCCACCACGCTGATCAGCGCACTCCGCCACGAGAACAGGAAGGCAATCAGGATGACGACGACGAGGAACGTGCCTATCAAGAGTGCATGGGTGAGGTTGTGGACGGCCGTGTCGATGAAGTCGGCCGACTTGAAGATGGTCGGATCTATTTGCATGTCGGGGAGGCCGGGTTGCATCTCCCGCAGAGCGTGTTCAACCCCTCGGGTCACGTCGAGGGTGTTGCCCCAGGGCAGCTTCTGGACGACGAGCATGAGCCCGGGCCCGTCGTTGACCACGGCGTCGCCGAACAATGCCTGGTGATCGATGACCACGTTGGCCACATCGCCGAGCGCGATCGTGCTTCCGTCCGGCTTCGCCCCGACGGGCACTTTGGCCAGGTCCTCGGCCGAGACGATCGGCAGGACGTGTCGCACGCTCAGCTGCTGATTCGGGGTATCGACGAAGCCGCCGGTGCCGATCACCCCGCCGCCCTCAGAGAATTTCAGCAAGCCTGCATCGAGCGAGTCGGCGGTGGCGCCCATCACTTCCTCGAGCGGCACGTTGTTGGCGCGCATCCGCTGCGGATCTGCTTGGACCTGCAGCATCTTGAGTTGCTCGCCCCAGATGGCCACGTCGGCGACGCCCGGTACCCGCAGAAGGCGCGCCCGGATCTTCCAGTACGCGATCAGCGACATGTCCATGCGGTCCATCGTCTTGGACGAGATGCCGATCTTCATGACCCGGCTGGTGGCCGAGACGGGCTGGATCATGAACGGAGGCGCCGCCCAATTGGGCAACGTCGGCGTGATGGTGGCGACGCGCTCCTGCACGACTCGACGGGCTTCGAGCAGATCCGTGCCCTGTTTGAACAGCAGCTCGATCGAGGACAGCTGTGGCACCGACTTCGACCGCATGACGTCCAGGTTCGGTAAGCCGTTCAGGCTCTGCTCGAGCGGGACGCTGACCAGACTTTCGACCTCGGCCGCGCTGAGTCCCAAACAGGCAGTTTGAATCTCGACACGAGGTGGTGCGAATTCGGGAAAGACGTCAACGGGCACATGCCGAAGTTGCGTCATGCCGAAGAGCACCATGACAGCAGCAAGCGCCAGGACGATATGTCGGAATCTCAGGCTGGTCCCGACGATCCAACGCATCATTGGTATCGATCCCCCCTACCGTGGATCGGAATTCGGCCAGAAATCGAGTGCGCGCGGCGTGGCGATGAGTCAGTCCTCGCCAAAGGTAGATTCGGCACCGAAGAGCTCGGCTGCGCCGACGGTGACGATGGTTGTGCCTATGGCCGGCCCAGAGGAGAGAAAGGCGTCATCACCCTGTATCCGGTCGATGGTCACCGACACCCGCATGAACCTGCCGGACTGGCTTGTCGAGTAGGCCCACGTGTCACCGGCCGCGTCGTAGAGCACCGCGGCATAGGGCATCACCGAGCGGGCGGCACCCCCGGAAGGGGCTTCGCGCACCGATGACGTCTCCAGGCCAATGCGTTGGGCCGCTTCATCCGACAGTTGGACAGCTTTCAATTCCGACCCCGGGACGTCGACGAGTTTCGCCGCCTGGTCCGTCTCTGTCGGCTCGGTTGTGGTTTTGGCGCAACCGACCACGGACGCCGC
>JAXDQG010000351.1:0-12916 GCA_034667945.1 Acidimicrobiia bacterium
CGCGACCGCGATGGCCAATTGGGCGATCGAGCCGGGCTGATCGATCACCAAGGCGACGGTGCCATGCGCTGCGGCTCGCTCGATGACGGCCTCGAGCGCGGCCTCGTCGTTGGCCACCGAGACCCCGAAAAGGCGCTCGCCGTCGTCATCGAGCACATCAGCGAAATGCTCCTCCTTGCCGACATCGAGCCCCACCCAGACATTCACCTCGTCCGGCGATGCCACCCGCCCTCCTCCTCACCATCGACCGACAGGGAAGACCGTCCCGGGCGCGTTCACCAGCATCCACCTTACGAACCAGCGATCGAGCGCATGTCCCCATCAGCGGTTCACGCGCCCAACAGCGCCGGCGGCAACACCCCCCAGGCCCTCGAAGGACAGGGGGCGATAAGCCATACCGGCACCGCCGGACAACCCGCCCCCAGCATGACCGCTGCGGGCACACCAAGAAGGTAAGGGGGTTAGCATCGCTCGCCGATGCCGCTCACACGCCGGGACCTCTTGGCCGCGGCGACCGCCGTCGGAGCAGCGGCTGCGGCTGGCAAGCTCGTCTTCGGACGAGGGCAGGCACACCCGAGCCCAGCATCGTCGGGCCCGGCTTCCCCTTCCCCCCTGGACCAGGCTGTTCCTCCAGCGGCCGCTCCCTCGTCCGTTGTTGCAAGCACCGCCTCCACGGTCTCGCCCGTCGCGTCCGCCACGTCCGCCGCGCCTACCTCCACAACTCCTAGCGGACCGGCCCGATTCATCCGCAACGGCGACCGGACGCGGCAAGAGGTGGCACTCACCTTCCACGGAGCCGGTGACCCCGGACTTACCGACGCCATGATCGCTGCACTCCAACGGGCCTCGGCGCCCGTCACCGTGTTCGCGGTCGGCTCCTGGCTCGACGAGAATCCCAAGGTGGCCGGCCGCCTCCTGGGCGCGGGACACGAGTTGGCGAATCACACGTACACCCATCCGACGCTGGGGCGTTCGTCGCCCGCGGAGGTGGCCGACGAGATCGCCCGCTGTCGTATGGTGCTGGCTCGGGCGGCGGGACCCCGGGCGCTGCGCTGGTTCAGGCCTTCGGGCATCGAGATCCCGACCGACACCATTCTCACGACAGCGGGGGAGCAGGGATACGCAACCGTTGTCGGCTACGACGTGGACTCCCTGGATTTCGAGGATCCCGGAGTCGACGCCGTGGTGGCGAATGTCGAAGCCGGCCTGCAACCAGGCTCAATCATCAGCCTGCACCTCGGCCATGCCGGCACCGTGACCGCCATGCCTCGGTTGCTGACCCTGCTCGACCGGGGCGGGCTCCGGCCGGTCACCGTATCGACCCTGCTGACCGGCGAAGGCTGATTCGGCGAAGGCTGATTCGGCGAAGGCTGATCCAGCGACATGGATGCTCGCTGGGCTCGGCGCTCGGCGTAGCGTGGCCAGGTCGGGCGATCGGGGGGAACGGCATGACGGTAGACGAACGTGCGACCACGGAGCGGGCGACGACCGCGTCCGGAGCCGTTGACGCCGCCGGCCCGGTGGCCAGTGCGCGGGCGCTGCAGCCTCTGGTTCGGGCCAATGCCGCCCGAGCGGAAGCGGACGCCAATCCGGCGGGCGAGGTCATCAAAGCGTTCGTCGACGCCGGCCTCTACCGGATCTGCCTGCCGGCCATCTACGGAGGCGACGAGGCCGATCCGGCGACGACGATCGAGGTCATCGAGGCCATCTCGGAGGCCGACGGGGCCACTGGTTGGGCCCTCATGATCGGCGTCGAGACCGTCGGTCTCGGGCTGGCGTGGGCAGAACCGGCTACGGCCGCCAAGTTGGTTGCCGACAATGCCGGCCCCGTCATGGCCGGGGCGCTCAACCCGGTCGGCGTAGCCGTGCCCTTGCCCGATGGCAGCTATCGCGTCCGAGGCCAATGGCCCTTCGCCTCCGGTTGCATGCACGCCGACTACTTCTGGGGCATGTGCCTGGTGGAGGGGTCCGGGGAGATGCTCGAGGTCATCGTGCCGCGGACCTCCTATGAGGTTGTGCCCACCTGGCGGGTGAATGGGCTGCGGGGCTCTGGGAGCCACGACGTGCGGGTTGACGACCTGGTGGTGCCGCCGTCGATGATCACCCACACCCGGGTCGCTGCTCCTGCCCATGACGGGCCGCTGTTTCGCCTGCCGCCGTACTCCCGGCTGGCGTACAACAAGGTTGGCGTTTCGCTCGGTATCGCCCGCGCGGCCATTCAAAGCTTCATAGAGCTGTGCAATGCCAAGACGCCCCGGTTGGCGTCGTCATTGTTGCGTGATCGGCCGCGCGCTCAACTGGCGGTCGCCGAGGCTGAGGCGATTTTGCGCTCAGCCCGTGCCTTTGTGATGGAGGCCAGTCAGGACCAGTGGGCGACCGTGGTGGCCGGAGGCCGTTGCGACCGCCATCAGCGTGCGCTGGTACGCCTGGCGTGTAGCCATGCGGTCCAGGAGTGCTGCCGGGCGGTTCAGGTGTTGCACGCGGCCGCAGGCACCAGCCCGAATCCCGCGGACTCCGTTCTGGGCCGTTGCTTCCGCGATGTGCATGTCGTGCCGCAGCACATCATGGTGGCGCCCCAGTTCATCGAGGGCGCCGGCCGCGTGCTGCTCGGCATGGACCCCGGCGAACTGGCTTTCTGACGCCGATCGGGTCAGGCGGCGGCCGGCAGCTTCGAAGTATCGATCTTGTACAGGTCGATGGTGTTCGACCAGCACATGCGCTCGCGCTCACTGTTGGGAACGCCCTGGAACACCTTGTCGAGCGTCTCCATGGAGTTCGGCCAGATTGCGTCGTGGTGCGGGTAATCGTTGCCCCACAGCAGATTGGAGACGCCGATCAGCTCACGGGTCAGCACACCGGCGATGTCGTCCTCGAACGTGACGTACATGTTCCGGTGGAAGTAGTCCGACGGCTTCATCGTCAGATAATCGACGGCGTACTTGGGCGTCCGGTACAGCGCGTGGTCCATCCGTTGCAGGGTGTGCGCCACCCAGCCGGTCTCGAACTCGCTGAACACGAACTTCAGCTCCGGGAAGCGCTCACACACGCCACCGCAGATCAGGTCCAACATGGTGTTGACCGCGGTCGTGTGGGCCATGGTGTAGCCCTTGATCGTTCCGCCCGGCGTGCCCCAGTGCTTCGGCATGCCACCGTCGAAGGACGTCCCGGTGAAGATGTGCATGGTGAGCGGCACGCCGAAGTCCTGCGCTGCGGCCCAGAAGCGGTCGTAATCGGGGTGGTTGTACGGGTGGTCCGGCGAGACATGGGCCGGGATGGCGAAACCACGCACACCCCGCTTGGCCGACCGCGTCATCTCCGCCAGCGCAGCATCGACATCGGGGATTGGCAGGCAGCCGATGCCGATGAGCCGCTCGGGCGCGGCCGAGCAGTAATCGACCACCCAGTTGTTGTGCCGCTCGAAGACGGCCTTGGCCACCTCCTGGTCGGGGATGGCGTAGGTGAACATGTTGAGGCTCGGGTACATCACTTCGCCCACGATGCCGTCGAGCATCTGCTCATCGAGCCGTGCGTGAGGGTCGCGCACTCCCGGGTTGAGGCCCTCGTAGCCGCGGGCGATGAGCGCGTCGGTGTTCGGGTCGTCGAGGCGGTTGCCGGCGATGCCCAGCCGACCCACCGGAACGGGCGCCGTGCCGGGCAGGACCAGCCAGTCGCCCGGCTTGTCCTTGAAGTTGTGTTCGATGCGAGGGGCCCTCGAGCCGAAGCGGTCCTCGAGACCTTCGAACACCTCACGCGCCTCGACCACGTGCGAATCGCAGGAGTAGTAGCGCATGCCTTATCCCCCTCTGTCACCGATTGCCCGCACCGGAGTGGGCAACCACCGCTTCATTCTCGCTGATCAGGTTCTGGCTCACGTCATTCTCGCCGAAGACCGCACCCTAAGGCACACCCACCCTCGGCCGGGCAGCGGCTGTTCGCTGGTATCGGGCACGTTCAGTCATCGTGCTACCTGCTCGATACCCAGTTCGTCGGCCACTTTGTCAAGCCCTCGCACCACGGAGGGGGGATAGGGCACCTTGCCGGAGTCGCTTCGAGCAGCGAATGTCCGCCACTCCGGCTCACCCGGCAGGAAGACCTGGGCGCCGGGCAGCACCTCGGCCGCTCGGACCTGAGCGACCATCTCCTCGATGGCCTCGTAGTAGTCGTCGGCTTCGCCGAGGAAGTCGGGGTCGATGAGCAGGAAGAACTGGCCCCGGCGACCGACGTCGACCGCAGCGGAATGGGCCGAGCCCGAGAGCACGCCGGCCAGCACGTTGGTCACCATCGCCAGCCCGGTGCCCTTGTAACCGCCGATGGCCGGGATGATCCCGTCGAGCGCCGTCTGGGGATCGGTGGTGGGCTTGCCGTCCCGGTCGAGGAAGCCCCATGACTCGGGAATCTCGGTCGACTCGGCCTTGGCCCGCAGCACCTTGCCGAGGGCGACCGGGGTTATGGCCCCGTCGTAGATGATCGGCCGCTCGCCGCCCCGCCGGGGGAAGGCGAAGGCGATGGGGTTGTTACCGAACAGCCTGGTCCGGGCCCCGAAGGGAGCGAGATTGGGCACCGAGGTGGTGGTGGCCATGGCGACCAGGCCGGCCTCGGCCGCCATGTTCGGGTACCAGGCGCCGCAGCCCCAGTCGTTCGAGTTGCGCAGCACGCCGAGCGCCATGCCGGAGCCCGTGGCCTTGGCCACCAATTGCTGCATGAAACGGGTGGCGACCAGCTGACCGAGACCGCTGTTGCCGTCGCCCACCAGCGCCGTTGGCTTGTCGCGCACGATGGTCATCTGCGTCTTCGGATCGCAGCGGCCTTCCTTGAACCAGCGCCAATACCACGACACCCGCTGCACCCCGTGGGTGTCGACGCCTCGCAGGTCGGCCCAGAGCTGGTTGTCGGTGACCGTCTCGGCATCCGCCGGTGCCATGCCTGCTGCCGTGTATGCCGCCTGGGTGAACCGCCGCACGGCGTCGACCTGCAGTTCAATGGTGTCGTTCACAGCTTGCTCCTCACCGCGTCGGCGAACGCTTCGGTGGAGGCCGTGCCTCCCTGATCGGTCGTAAGTGCCTTGCCCTCTTGGTAGGCGGCGGAGATGGCGCCATCGAGCTGTTTGGCCGCCGCGTTCAGACCCAGGTACTCGAGCAGCATCACGGCGGAGAGCAGGGTGGCGGTCGGATTGATGAGGTGGCGACCAGCGATGTCGGGCGCAGTGCCATGCGCGGATTCGAAATAGGCGAAGTCGTCCCCGTAACAGCCCGACGGCGCCAGCCCCAGCCCACCGATGGTGGCGGCACCCTCGTCCGACAGCACGTCTCCATACAGGTTGGGCAGCAGCAACACGTCGAGTTCGTGGGGGCGGATCACCAGCCGATGGGCCATGTCGTCGACGATGAACTGCTCGTAGGCAATGTCGGGGTAGTCCTGCGCCACTTCACGGACGATGTCGCAGAAATACCGATCGGTCTTGGGCAGCATGTTGGTCTTGGCCGACACCGTGAGCTTGCCGGGATGGCTCTCCGCCTTGCGCTTCCGGGCCAGCTCGCAGGCGAAACGGCCGACCTTCTCGGCGCCAGCACGGGTGATGACCTTGACGGCGTAGCGGCCCTCGCCCTCGTAGAACAGCCGTGCCCGTGGGCCGACCACGCCGCCGCGGCGGAGCTCTTCGAGGTCGCCCATGATGCCCACATAGGCGTCCTCGAGGTTCTCGCGCACGATCACGTAGTCGATGCCCTCGGGCGCGGCCAACGGCGAGCGGAAGCCGGGACGCCAGCGGATGGGCCGGACATTGGCGAAGGTTCCCCGGTCCCAGCGCATGTGGAGCACCCCCGGTGTGGTGCCGTTGGTGGAGCCGAAGAGCACCGTGTCGGCCCGGTCGATGCGCTCGTGCACGAATGCTTCCCGTTCGTCTTCGGCCATGTCGGCCAACTCGGCGCCGATCGGAAGGATGTCGAGCTCCAGTGGCACGTCCATCGCCGCAAGCACCGCGGTCGCCGCGGACATCCCTTCGGGCGCGGCATCGTCACCAGGGATGACGACCACCAGACGCTTGGTGGTCGACCTGGAAGTGGTCTGTGACATGGTCCCTCTGCTCGGCTCGTGAGGCGGTCGGCCGCGAGCCCGCGGCACGGCAATTCCTGCGCTGCCGCAACCTACTTCGGAGGTATGACACTCTTCCGCCCCGCTGGAGTTCGGGGTCGCTGGAGTTCGGGGCCGCTGGAGTTCGGGGCCGCTGGGCGGTTAATCGACCGAAGCCGCCAACCGGGCCGAAGCCTCGGCGCGCAGGTCGTTCTTGAGCACCTTGTTGGAGGCGTTGAGCGGGAGCGCGTCGACCACCCAAACCTGGCGGGGCACCTTGTAGTTGGCCATGCGCTCGCGGCACCACGCCAGGACCTCGGCCTCGTCAAGCTGGGCACCGTGCGCGGGGATCACGAACGCCACGCCCACCTCACCGAGGCGATCGTCGGGCACCCCGATCACGGCAACCTGCCCGATCTGGTCGTGCTCGATCATCATTCGCTCGATCTCGGCGGGGTACGCGTTGAAGCCGCCGACGATGTACATGTCCTTCTTGCGATCGGTGATGTCTATGTAGCCGCGCTCGTCCATCACGACGATGTCGCCGGTGCGGAGCCAGCCGTCCTCGGTGATGGTCGCCCGGGTCTGCTCGGGATCGTCGAGGTACCCGCGTGTGACCTGGTAACCGCGGACCCAAAGCTCTCCGGGCATTCCGCTCGGCACGTCGTTGCCGTCGTCGTCCACCACCCTGAGCTCGACATCGTCAATGGCCCTACCGGATGTCGTGGCGATGGTTCGCGCATCGTCCCCGGGGCGGCACGTCGTGGCCAGGCCTGTGGTCTCGGTCATGCCGTAGGCGGTCATCACGCGCTCGAAGCGCAGCCGTTCGCGCATCTGCACGACCATTTCCTCGGGGATGGTCGCGGCGCCCGTGAGGCAGCTGCGCAGCGAAGAGATGTCGTAGCGGTCCAGCTCCGCGTAGTTGAGCAGGGCCTGGAAGATGGCCGGCGGCCCGGGGAGGATGTTGATGCGCTCGTCTTGGATCTTCTGCAGCACCACCGCCGGGTCGAAGACCGCATGCGGGATGATCGTCGAGCCGTAGATCAGGCTGGGCACGATGCCGCAGGTGAAGCCGAAGGCGTGGAAGAACGGGTTGATGACCAGGTAGCGCTCGCCGCGCTCGATGCCCAAGGTGGCGCCGAGGATGCTCGCCACCCGGACCAGCGGCCCGTGGTCGACCATCACGCCCTTCGGAAGCCCCGTCGTGCCCGAGGTGAACATGACCAGGCCCAGGTCGTCGGGCTTCACCGCGTCGGAACGTACGGCCACTTCGGCCCTGGAGGCGTCGTCGCCGCGGGCGAGCAGGTCGGTGCACGAGGTAGCACCTGCGCTCTCGCCCCGCAGCAGGACGATCTCTTGCAGGTCGGGAAGCTCTTCGCCGGACTCGCGCAGCATGCCGACGTAATCGGCGCCCAGGAAGCCGGCCACGGTGAAGAGGAACTTCGTGCGGGATTTCTGCAGAACGTAGGCGGCCTCCCGGCCCTTGAAGCGCGTGTTGACCGGGACCAGCACGCCACCGGCACGGAACGTCGCCAGCGCCGCGACCACCCACTCCCACGTGTTCGGCGCCCATAGCGCCACCACCTCGCCGGGCTGCAGGCCGCTCGCCACGAGCGTGGCGGCGGTTGCGTCGGCCTCTTCGACCAGCTTGGCGAACGAGATGCGCACCGGCGCGGCGGCATCCTGCGTGTCGACTGCTCCCTCCGCCTCTCCGTACTCGAGGGCGGCGCGTCCGATGACGCGGGGCAGCGTGGTGTTGTCCAGGTCCATCGGCGGCGAAAGGTAGCCGCGCCAGTGGCGGATACCCCAGATAGCGCTGCAAGTGCTAAGCGAGCTTGCGGGCCAGGCCGGAGAGGAGGGCCCGGGTGCGTCGGCGGTCGTCGATCGTGGGGCCGAACTCGGCTGCGGCCAACTCGGTGGCGCCCGCGGCGGCGAACTCGCTCAACTGCCGCGCTACGGATGACTCGTCCCCGATGACCGCCAGATCCGCCGGCCCGTGGAGTTCCTCGCGATCGAGCATGGCCCGGTAGGCGGGTAGGCGACCGTAAGCGTCGTAGACCCGGGCGGCATACGCCCGAGCGGTCGTCGGGTCACCGGTCACGCACACAGGCACCCCGACGACGATGCGCGGCGGTGGGCGGCCGGCTTTACGGGCGGCGGTGCACAACACTGGCACCGTGAGATCGGCCAGCGTCGACGGGCCGGTCATCCAGGTGATGGTCCCGTCAGCGCGGGATCCGGCTACCTCCAGCATGCGAGGGCCGAGGGCGGCAACGAGCAGGGGGCATGGCGTGACCGGCACCTCCAGTCGGCCACGGCCGGAGACCGTCGAGCCGGTCGCGTCGACGCTGGCTCCTTTGAGCAGCGGCTGCAAGACGTCGAGGTACTCCCGAACATGCTGCATCGGGCGCTCATAAGACAGCCCCCACATGTCCTCGACGATGCTTCGGTGCGACACGCCGATCCCGAGGGTGAATCGGCCGTTGGTCAGCGCAGCGATGGTCAGCGCCTGTTGCGCCAGTGCCCAAGGGTGGCGACTGTAGATCGGCAGCACCGCGGTCCCGAAGCGAATGCCCGGCACACGCTGACCGACCGCGGCGATGATGGTCTGGGCGTCCCACGCGAAGACCTGCGGTAGCCAGTAGGTGTCGAAGCCCGCAGCTGCCGCAGCTGAGGCTTCCATCTCCACATCGAGCGGCGACAGCGACCCGGTCGTCCCTGCGAAGATGCCGATCCGCATGTCGGCACGGTATCCCTCGAAGGCGCTGACCTGGCCCAAGATTGGCCGAACGGCTGTCAGTCAGACGCTTCTTGGCACTCAACGACGACGGGCCGTGATTCACCCGTCGCAGTAAGCGGTGAGCGAGGGCCGGAGCACGTTGAAGGGCGTGTTGCGGGTTGCGGGGTGCGGGTGCGGGGTGCGGGTGCGGATTGCGGGTTGCGGGCCGGTTCAGGCGTTGATGGGTCTCGAGCGGTCGGTGAGCGAGGGAAGGTCACGTCCGGATCGCACGGCCAGCACCTGAGCGCAGATGGCCAGGGCGGTTTCGGCCGGCGTCCGACCGCCGAGGTCCAGTCCGACCGGTCCGTGGATCCGGGCGACCTCGCCGGGCCCGACGCCGAGTGCCTCCAACCGCTCCGCCCGATTCTGCTGGGTCCGGCGAGAGCCCAGCGCGCCCACGAAGAATGCGTCGCTCCGGAGGGCGCTGGCCAGCGCAGCGGGCCCCCATTGCGGATGATGGGTGGTGACGACCACGGCATCGGTCGGGCCGCACAGACGGATCGCCTCGACGGTCGGCTCACCATCGGCCATCGGCTCGACCAGCCATCCCAATGCCCGGGCCATATCGACGAGGGCGTCGATCACCTCGCCGCCGCCCACGGTGACCAGGCGGGTACGGGGCAAAACCTTCTCGATCAGCACTCGCCCCGGAGCGACCTCGAGCACGGTGCGGTTGGCTCGGGGGTTCGCCAACAGCTCGCGACCTACAGCGACGACATGGGTCTCCAAATCGGTAGAGCCCAGCGTTCCGACGGTGGTCTCGTCGTCGAACGCCAGCGTCTTCGGGTGCCCATCCCGCTCGACGAGCGTGCCCAGCACCACCGGCCGTCCGGAGCGAAGCAGCTCCCACAATCGCGCCGGCAGAGCATCGAGCGGCTCGACCACCAACAAAGCCGAGCCGCCACAGGACAGTCCTCCGGCGGCGGCTTCGGGGTCGTTGATGCCCACCCGCAGCGTTCGCGGTGCGGCGGCCGGTTCGGCGAGGACTCGCTCAACCGCAGCGTTCACCTCGGTGTCGGCCACGCCCCGCAAGATGGCGCCCGCCTGCTCGCCACTCGCGGTCCTGACAAGGGCGTTGTCGTACTGTCCGGCACCGAAGCCGGTCACCTCGACTGCCCGCACCAGGGCTGCGGGCGTCCCGGCAAGCCTCCAGTGCTCAATAAGTCCAACCAGCTCGCGCACGCCCCAAGTCTGGTCCATGACCCGCTTGCGCGACTCGTTGCCTTCGTCTGTTCAGCGGCGCACGAGGCGAAGGCGGGTGCCGAGGTTGTACTCAGGAGCCACCTCCCACGCTCCGCTCTCATCCGGCAGGGGGCGCGCGGCCTCACTCAAGGCCGGCTCATCCACTGCCAACAACACGTGGTGTACCCGGCCGAGCCGCCCACCCATCCAGGCGCGCGCCGCCGGCTGGGTGGGCTCCACGAGGCGCAAGATGCCGCCAGCCGGCCACCGGAGATCGATCCATGGCCCGAGCGCGTCGCGTCCGTCGCCCGTGCGCTCGCCGCCCAGAAGCCCCTCGAAGAGCGCGTCGGCAGCCGCCAGATCGGCCACGGAGTGCACGACCTGGCGCAGCTCGGCCGGTCGGGCGGCCTTGCTGGGAGCGAGGCCGGAGTCATCCGGCAGCGTCTCATCGGTGTTTTCTGACTGGGCCAACTGCACGACGATGCCGTGCGACTGCTTCGGGTGCAGGTAGCCGACCTTCCACTCGGGATTGGACAGGTCCACCCCCACCGGCGGATACCCAGCCGCGTCGGCACGTGCCAACAGGCTGGCGGCATCGGACACTTTGAACGTGAGGTGGTGCGGTCCCGGTCCGTTGCGATCGAGGAACCGGTGGAGGAAGTCGTCGATCTTGGGGTCACGCGGTTCGAGCAGCTCGATCGTCAACTGGCCGCCGTCGGGCGTGGGAAAGAGGAGCTGCGAGAAGTAGAAGCCCGGGTCGAGACCGCCGTGCCCGAGGCGGCCGCCAAGCTCGCCGTAGTAGCGGACGAAGTTGTCGAAGGCATACTGCGACGCCAGGGCCAGGTGGTCGAGGTTGATCGTCGCGGCAGCCGTCATGACGTGCAGTCTGGCCGCTCTGTGCCGCAGGTGTCAGCCGTCGAGGAGGGCGCTACGTCTGCGCGGGTGCGCCAGCCGGCCGCATCATCGGCACGTGAAGGATGCCATCGTCGACGAAGTGGGGACCGCACACCTCGAAGCCAAAGGTGCGATACCAGTCGGCCAGATGCGCCTGGGCGGAAAGGGTGAGCTCGGTGCGGCCACCCAGGTCGTCGACGACAGAACGCACGAGCCCTCCAGCGAGGGCCTTCCCGCGCGCATCCGCCCGGCACACCACTCGGCCGATGCGCCGGACCCCGGGCCGCTCGCGGTCGTCGATCACTCGCAGACAGGCCACCACCGTCCCCGACCCGCCCGGGTCTTCGACCCACCGATGCTCGGCGGTCGGCTCGACATCACGGCCGTCCACATCGAGATACGCACACGCCTGCTCGACGACGAACACCTCACAGCGCAGCTGCAGCAGCTCGTAGGCAGTGGAGGGCGACAGCTCGGACCACCGGGCGCGGTGCACCATCCGCGGGGAAGCTACCGTTCCCTACATGCCCATCGCAGCCCGCACCGGCATGGACATCTGGTACGAATCGTTCGGCGACTCCGCTGATCCGCCGCTGCTGCTGGTGATGGGGCTGGGCGGGCAGGCCATTTCGTGGCCAGATGAGTTCTGCCAGGGCTTCGTCGACCGTGGCTTCTTCGTCATCCGCTTCGACAACCGTGATGTCGGGCTCTCCGGACGGGCCAGCGGCACGCCCGACCCCTTCGCGGTGATGACCGCGGCCGCACAGGGCGAGCCCGTCGACGCCCCTTACCTCTTGACCGACATGGCCGACGACGCCTTCGCTGTGCTCGACGCGCTCGGTATCGGCGCCGCTCACGTGGTGGGCGCGTCGATGGGTGGCATGATCGCCCAGACGATGGCCATCACCCATCCGGAGCGCGTGCTCACCCTCACCTCCATCATGTCGACGACGGGACAGCCGGACGTGGGCCAGGCCGACCCGGAGGTGCTGTCGGTCCTGCTGGAGCCGCCCGCTGCCGATCGAGAGGCGGTCATCGAGCAGGCGGTTCGCCGGGTCAAGGCCATCGGCAGCCCGGACCAGCTCGATGAAACCCGCGTCCGCGAGGCTGCAGGCGCCGCCTACGACCGGGCCTTCGACCCGAACGGTGTCGTGCGCCAGCTCACTGCCGTGCTGGCGTCGGGCTCGCGCGCCGAGGGACTGGCGTCGGTCACCGTGCCCACGCTGGTCATCCACGGCAGCGCCGATCGGCTGGTCAACCCTTCGGGGGGACAGCGCACGGCCGAGCTCGTGGCGGGGGCCCAGCTCGAGCTCATCGAGGGCATGGGTCACGACCTGCCGGTGGTGTTCTGGTCGCGCATCATCGAGATGGTCACGCGACACGCCGCCCAGGCAGCCTCGACCCGCTGAACCGCGGTTCAGCTGCGACGCGTGGTAGACGGGCCACGCAGGCAGCCATTACCCACGCCACCCAGCACGAGAGGAGCTCCCCATGGGTCCGCTCACCGGTATCAGGATCATCGAACTGCAGGGCATCGGCCCCGCTCCGTTCTGCGGGATGATGCTGGCAGACATGGGCGCGGAGGTGATCCGCATCGACCGTGCAGGCAACGTGCCTTCCGCCGCCCCTGCAGCACCGCCGCTCGACATCCTGGCCCGCGGCCGGCGCTCGATCGGCATCGACCTGAAGAACCCCGACGGCGTCGAGACCGTGCTCAAACTGGTTGAAGGGGCGGACGCGCTGATCGAGGGCTTCCGTCCCGGAGTGATGGAGCGCCTCGGCCTCGGCCCGGATGAATGCCTGGCCCGGAATCCCCGGCTGGTCTACGGCCGGATGACCGGCTGGGGGCAGGAGGGCCCTTACGCCCTCATGGCCGGCCACGACATCAACTACATCTCACTCGCCGGGGCACTGGCCCACATCGGTCGGGCCGGCCAGGCACCGGTACCCCCGCTCAACCTGGTGGGCGACTTCGGCGGTGGCGGGATGCTG
>JAXDQG010000352.1:0-9220 GCA_034667945.1 Acidimicrobiia bacterium
GATCGAGGACCGGCAGCCAGGTCAGGCGGAGCCTGCGCACCCCGCCCCCGTGCTGACGCTGACGGCCGCCGCCGCGAGCGATTCGACGGCCGACACCACCGCAACAGCAACGCCGACATCGACCGCCAAGTCGTCTGACGGCACCGCCCGGGCCCTGGGTGTCGTCGGCGTCGTGCTCGGTGCATTGGCCCTGGTCGGCACGGTGCTCGTGCTCGCCCGCCGGTCGGGAAGCGGTCAACCACCTGCAGGTTCGGCGCCGTCCGGACGTCAGGCAGACTCGGTGCGCACGTGACCAACCGAGCTTTGCCATAAGACTGTTCGATCAGCCACGTGCTCTCGCGATCCTCATATCGGCGAGCCAACGCACTCATCGTCTTCGCTGAAGACACGGGAAGCTCGGTCATCGCCGGGGGCGTCGAGACGGTGAAACGAGCCGCAGGTGCTGGAGGAGTTCGGCGTGGCCATGGCGCAGGGCTACGACCTCGGTCGCCCGGAACCGCCAACTCGTGAGGTCAACAGCCTGAACGCCTCGACCGGACGGCCCCGGGCGTTGACGGCCCGCACGCGGTCCTCAGGAGCGCGCCGAGACGTTCGTAGATGGATATGACCAGATGCGGCCGCGGTCTGCGCGGCTGGCAGCGAGCTGACGCCGGTACAGCGGCGGCGCGCACCGACCGGTTCTGCCGGTCCTGGGCGTGGGAGGCTTCCGATGGGGCTTCGCGGCTGACGTCGAAGTCATCCCCGTGGCGTCGGTCGAGGAGACCATTCAGTCAATGGTGGCCGGGGGCCTCGTGAAGCCGCCTTGGACTGTCGCTTCCTCGACGTAATCGCAGGCCACGGCGAAGCGGGCTGGCGCCATGTTTGGCTTCGACGCCGACGGGATCGAGGTCACTACCGAAGCGCTGCGAGCGGGCGCTGCGAAGTCGGTGAACGGCCGGGTCGCCACCCGCCACAGTCACTCGTGGGTGGACCGTTCATCAGGTCCAGAGGTCCCCGTCCGCCCGAGGGAAGGTCCAACGTCCCAGCGGCGCGGGATGACGTGCGTTCGGCTGGCCGACCGAACCTCATGTCGCAGGCGCACGTCATTGCCAGCGTCTCTGGTCGATTTACCGCTGCCGCTGGCAAGCTCGAGAAAGCGGTCAGCCGCAACAGGTTCCTCCACTACTGTTCAACTTCGAAGCGTCCCTGCTTCGCGGAATGGGAGGGTACCGTGGCGCAAGACAATCGAACGGCTGGCATTGGCGTCGGCGGCATCTTGGTCATAATCGGCATTATCGTGGCCATTGTCTGGAGTTTCTGGCTCGGCCTCATCATCGCCCTAGTGGGTCTCATCGCCTTCGGCGGATTCGCGAAAGGCAAGTGGTACTGAAACCATGCAGGCGCCGGAGACCGTTACGCGCCGAAGGCGTATCGATCTCTCCGAGATCGGTGGGCGCTTGGTCAGCGAACTCTTGTGATGTAGCGGGTGTCGGCAGGCACGCATAAATTCCGCCGTTGTTCGGGCCTGGGGACGATGCAGCGCAGTAAAGCGCGGGACGAAGGGCTCCCGCGCCGATGAGGTCGCGACGGTTGAAGATCGCCAACCCATCCCCGATGCCGCCACGCCCCGCGGCAGGGGATTCGCGCCAGTCATGATCTGTTGCACCGGCGGGGAGACAGTACGCATATACCCCTAGAGGGTATGGTGATCGGTACGACTACAGACCCTGGCTGGTCCACCCCGTCCCGGGGGTACGCCGCCGACAAAGCGCTGACGAAGCGGCGGAGTCGTGTCGAAGGCGAGAGATCCGGCGACTGCCACGGATGGCCGAGGAGGACACATATGGCATACAAGTCTTGTCCTCGATGCTGTCACAACGCCGCAGCCGTCGGCCTGGAGCCACTCGACTGCCACCTGTAGCCCGGCCTCAGCAAGGCGGCCGCGGTCGGTGGCGAGATCGCCGAGGAGCGGATCGCCGAGGGGAGTGCGGCGATCGCCCGCCTGGTGAAGTCGTGAAGGAGTCTGCGATGAAGCACAGCCGCACAACTCCGCATACCGGACCCCACGACGACGCTCCTGTCACGAGCGCCGCGCCGTACACGAACGCGTCGCCGCGCGGTCGTTCATCGTGCCACGATAAGCACGGGGGCCATAGCCTCATGGTCCATGGCGAGCACGGTGGTCATGCGGGCCATAGTGGCCACGCCGGGCATGCCGCGGTCTTCCAGCGGTTGTTCTGGGTCAACCTGGTCCTGGCGTTGCCCGTCGTGGTCTTCTCGGGCAGTATTCAAAGCTGGTTTCACTACACCACACCCCATTTCCCGGGCTCTCCGTTAGTCGCACCGGTCTTCGGGAGCGTCGTCTTCTTCCACGGGGGCTGGCCGTTCCTGAGCGGCGGCTGGCACGAATTGAAGCAGCGGCAGCCCGGCATGATGCTGCTCATCGCCATGGCCATCACCGTGGCGTACCTGGCGTCGCTGGCGACCGAAGTCCACTGGTTCGAGATGGACTTCTGGTGGGAGCTGGCGGCGCTGATCGTCATCATGCTCTTCGGCCACTGGCAGGAGATGAAGGCCGTCGGCGAAGCCCAGGGCGCCCTGGCGGCCTTGTCCGAGTTGCTCCCCGACGAGGCCGAGCGCCTCCGAGACGATGGCAGCCTCGAGACCGTATCGATCAATGAGCTACGGCTGGGCGATGTTGTCCTGGTCCGCCCGGGCGGTCGGGTGCCGGCGGACGGCACCGTCATTGAAGGCGTCGCGGAGATTGATCAGTCCATGGTGACCGGCGAGTCGCGCCCGGTGTCCAAGGGCCCCGGCGACCGTGTCGTTGCCGGCACCGTGGCCACCGATTCAGCCATCCGGGTGAAGGTCGAGGCGATCGCTGACGACACGGCGCTTGCCGGCATCCAGCGCCTGGTCGAGGAAGCCCAGGCCTCGCAATCGCGAGCCCAGGCCCTCGCGGACCGGGCGGCGGCCTTGCTGTTCTACGTCGCCGCCGTCTCGGGACTGATCACGTTCGTGGCCTGGAGTCTGATTCGTTCTCCGGATGAAGCCATTCTGCGCACGGTCACCGTGCTGGTGATCGCGTGCCCTCACGCCCTCGGTCTCGCTATTCCGCTGGTCATCTCATTGAGCTCGGCGGTGGCCGCCAAGGCCGGCATCTTGGTGAAGGACCGCTTGGCGCTGGAGCGCATGCGCACCGTCACCACAGTGCTGTTCGACAAGACCGGCACGCTCACCCGCGGCGCCCACGTGGTCACGGGGATCGTTTCCACCAGCGGTGTGAGCGAGGCCGACGTCCTGACCGCGGCCGCCGCAGCGGAGGCCGACTCGGAACACCCGCTGGCCCGAGCCATCGTGACCGCCGCCGGAGAGCGAGGCGCGGTGCCCGTAGCGACCAGCTTCCACTCGCTGACCGGCCGTGGCGTGCAGGCCAGCGTCGCCGGCCACGAGGTCGCCGTCGGCGGGCCGGCGCTGCTGCGTGAACGTTCGCTTCACGTGCCCGCTGACCTGGCCGAGCCAACGCAGGCCTGGTCACAGCGAGGCGCCGCTGTGCTCTACGTCGTGCGGGACGGGACCATCATCGGGGCCATCGCCCTGGAGGATGAGATCCGACCCGAAGCGAGGGCGGCCGTCGACGGGCTGCATGCCGAAGGCGTCCGGGTGGTCATGATCACCGGCGACGCGCACGCAGTGGCCGACAGCGTGGCGGCCCAGCTCGGTATGGACGAGGTCTTTGCCGAGGTGCTACCCGAGGACAAAGAGCACATCGTGGCGGAGCTGCAAGCCCGGGGCCAGCGGGTCGCCATGGTCGGCGACGGTGTCAACGATGCTCCCGCTCTGGCCAGGGCCGACGTCGGTATCGCCATCGGCGCCGGCACCGACGTCGCCATCCAATCGGCCGGCGTCATCCTCGCCTCCTCCGATCCCCGGGGCGTCATTGGTGTGATCCGGCTGTCACGAGCCGCCTACCGCAAGATGATCCAGAACCTGGTCTGGGGTGCCGGCTATAACGTGGTCGCCATTCCCCTGGCCGCTGGCGTCTTCGCCTGGGCGGGCGTCACGCTCGATCCGGCGGTCGGCGCCATCTTGATGAGCGCCTCGACCATCGTGGTCGCCCTCAACGCTCAGCTGCTCCGACGGGTCGACTTGAGACCTGACTGACCGCCGAGAGGGCAGTCCAAAGCCGCGAGGAGTGCACGACGCGGCGAGCCTCACGGTGACCAGCGCTCTCGCTTGCAGTGGACGGGGCGTTCACCAGCCGACCTCATCGCAGCCGGTGTGGTCTTCCGGTTCGACCTGCAAGGTGGCATGGGTCAGGTGATAGCGGTCGGCGAGGAGCACCCGAGCCTGGTCGAGCACGCCGTGACTGTCCGAATCCGCGGCGACCATGAGGTGTGCGGTGGCGACGTCCATCTCTGATGTGAGCGTCCACACGTGCAGGTCGTGCACGTCGACGACACCAGGGAGAGCAGCAAGATCGCGTTTCATGGCCGGCAAGTCGACATCTGGCGGGGCCGCCTGGAGCAGGACCCGGATGGCCGCGCGGGCCAGCTGCCAGGTGCGCGGGAGGATCCACAAGCCGAGCAGCGCACCCGCGACCGGATCGACCCACTGCCATTCGGTCAGCCCGATCACGATCGCGGAGATGATCACCGCGATCGAGCCGACGAGGTCGGCCAACACTTCGAGGTAGGCGCCCCGCACGTTGATGCTCTCTTCAGCCCCCCGTCGCAGGAGCGTGAAGGCGATGGCGTTCGCGGCCAAACCGGCGACCCCCACGGTGAGGACGAGAGTGGCGTCGAGCGTTGGCGGGTTGCGGAGGCGGCCGGCCGCTTCGATCAGCACGTAGCCGGACACTGCGAACAGCAGCAGCGCGTTCGCGAGAGCGGCAAGGATCTCCACCCGGTACATCCCGAACGACCGACCTCGGCGTTGGGAGCCCCGGTTGGCGAGGTGGATCGCTGCCAACGCCATGCCCAGCCCTACGAGGTCGGTGAGCATGTGCCCGGCGTCGGACAGCAACGCCAACGAACCGGTCGCTACACCGACGACCGTCTCTGCCACGAACAGAGTGCCTACGATTGCGAACGCCCATCGCAACCGCCCGGCGTGACGAGCCCCCGCCCGCGACAAAGCGGCACCGTGACTGTGACCGTGCTCGCCGCTCATCGCGGCCGGCCGCTAGGCCCCGGAAGGTGCAGCTCCTGCGCAGGAGCGGCGCAGCATCTGTCACCGCCGTTCGCCTCTCCAGCTGGCGTGGGCTCCGCGACCGCCCTCGCCGAGCCCAATTCGCGCCCCGAGCGGCGCTGCGCCAGCGACAGGAACCGCATCACCACCAAGCTCGTCGCCGCGAGCGCGATCCCCACCGTTGAGCTGCCCACCTCGCCCTCTCTGACCAGCGCCTGGACTGTCTCGACGGTCACGTACGCGGCCGATGCGAAGAAGGAGACGGCGATGATTCCTAGCGCTAATCGCTCGCGCTCCTCATAACCGCGACAAGCTAACTGCCACGCCACCGCACCCGCCGAAGCCACCTCGACAGGCGAATCCAGCCCGAAACCCACCAACGCCGTCGAGCTCGCGGCCGCCGCCGCAGTGATCGCGACGGCACCCTCGATGTGGTTGTAGGCGATCGTCGTAGCCACGTGGAGCCGCACTCTGCGGCGGAGAACATCCCGACGCGACCCCTCCACCCCGACTGGCTGCGCAGACGCCTTCATTCGGCGACCTCCACAACGGCGTCGGCGCATGTGCATTCCGAGTCCACTGCGAGTACCACGCCGAACAGGTGCGCAAGAGCGTCGGCAAACATGCGAGTCGGCCAACTCGTAGCCCACCCCTCGGCGTTCGGGCACCGCGACAACGAGGCCACAGCCACGAAGGCTGGCCAGGTGGTTCGAGAAGTTCGACCGGCTTGCCCGCAGCCCGACGGCCAGATCGGCCGGATACGCGACGCCGTCACACAGTGCCAGGAGAAGCCGGCACCGGATCGGGTCGCCCAGCGCACGCCCCACGCGCCCCAGAGCGTCGATGTGAGCCTCAGCAGCGAACTGCACTTCGCCTGACGATACAGCTGACGATGAACTACGAGGCTTCCTCCTCGACGAGGACGGCGATCTCTGCAGCCCGGGCGTCAAGATGGACACGCCGCCTGGTCCAGCCGCACGACCCGAACGACTTGGAAGACTGGTTTAGGACGCCCTCGTGGCGCTTGGATTGCGGCCTCGCCGCATGATCGGGAGCTGTCAGACGGTCACGACGGAGAAGCGTCGCTCCGAATCCGGCCTCGGCAGCAGTCGCACGGGCCATCGTCGTGGGCCATCTTCGGGCCATTCCCGGACGTTGCGGCTAGGTGCCGTTCAGTGCCGGTGGCGGGGAGGGCAGCATTCCCCAGAGTCAGCCTCTGGCCCCAGTTGTAACGGCCGAACAAGCGGGACGTAGTCCAGCGGGCCTGCTGGGCGTCGGAATCACCATCTGACAGGGCGTCTTCCGTGGAGAAAAAGAGCAGCGCACCACACCGCGCGCACCGGACTGTCTCGTGGGAAGGCCCAGGCGCAACGGCGGCCATTTCCGCCATTCGCGATCACGCGCATTCGAACGGTGCGTCAACGCCGACCGGGTCTGCGGGGACGGGACCGACTCTGGGGATACCGTGTCTATCCCGGATCTCACTGTGATGCTGAGCGTCCGCGCGGGCCGGCTGTGACAAAGTCCAAAAAGACTCTTACGGACCCTCCGTCGATGATCCGCTGGGAGACCTTTTGCGAATGCTATCCCCAGCGCATACCTAATCCCAGGACGATCTGAGCAGGCTTATGGCAACGGCTCAGAACGGCCAACGGCATGTTGAGGGAACACAAATTTTCTCTGTCCGGGCAAGGCACACGGAAGCTACACCCGCATGCGACGGCCGCTTAGCAACCCTACGACTGATCTTTAGGTTGGAACCTGATTGTGACCTAAAGATGGCTTGTTGGTCAGTTCGCGGTGGCCGCCTTGAGTTGGTCGAAGGAGTTTTGTAGGCACTGGGCGTAGAAGGCGGGGTCGGGCATCATGTCTCGGCAGGCCGTGGCCGATACGGCGATCTTGCCGCAGTAGCTGTTGACGACGTTCATGAGGCCCATGTTGTCGTGGACCATGCCGAAGCCGTACATGGCGACGGCGCGGGCGCCGTCCATGTAGAGGGGCACCTGGGGCCCGGGCACGTTGGTGACGACGGTGTTGTAGGGCGGGCTGATGCGTTCGTTGGCGATGGCCATGGTGGCGGTCATGCGGCCGGCGAGCGCGGCGATGGCCGCTGGGACGACCTGGGATATGTCCGTCATCGTGCGGGCGCCGACGGCGTTGGTGAGTTCCTTGGCCGCCTGGGTGCCGGCATGCACCTCCCGTAGCCGGGAGGCGGCGTCAGCAATGTCGGTATTTAGCGCCACCACCATGGCGGATACCTGGTTGCCGCCGGTGCTCTTGTCGCTCTCGGTTCGGACCGATATGGGGCACATGGCGGTCAACGACTCCGACGGCAACTCAGCCTTATCCTGCAGGTAGGCGCGGAGCGCCCCGCCCACCAGAGCCAGGAACACGTCGTTCACGGTGCAGCCGGGGCTGACGGCACGGATAGCACGTACGTCGTTGAGGTCCAACATGATGCCGTCGACGACCCGGTGAGCCGAGACCGGCGCGTTGAACCGGATCCGGGGCGCCCGTCCGGGCCGGCGGGCCCCGCCCCGCCGCTCACGCCCCAACGCCATCATCCGACGGCTGGCGGCGAAGGCGTTGGCGTAGGTGGGGATCATTCGCCAGGGATGAATGGTGTTGCTCCAAGACGCTCGGGCCAGCAACGTCTGGGCGGAGGGCACCGCTTCGCCCTTCCATTCCTGGGCGGGAGGTGCTGGAGGCGGTGGTGTCGGCTCGAGGTCGTGGATAGCCGCGGTGAGCTCGGTCCCCGAGGCGCCGTCGACGGCGGCATGGTGGAGCTTGGACAGGATCGCGAAACAGCCCGGCGGGTAGGCCTTCACCCGGTCGAGGCCATCGATCACGTAGAACTCCCACAACGGTTTCGTCCGATCCAGGGGCCGGCTGATCAGCCGGGCGCACTGGATGCACAACTGACGCCAGTCGCCGGGCTCGGGCAGGGCGATGTGGCGGACGTGAAACTCGAGATCGAAGGTCTTGTCCTCCACCCACCACGGGTGGTCGGCGTTGAAGGGGACGGTCACCAGCCGCTGGCGGAACGCTGCGGCGGTATGCAGACGTTGTTCGATGTGGGCCATCAGGCCGGTGAACGTCACCTTCCCGCCCGGAGCGGTCGAGGGGTCGTAGATGGTCAGGGCACCCCCACTCATCGGCGCCGTGGGGGTTTCGGAGTACAGAAATGATGCATCTTGCGAGCTCAGCTGCTGCACGCGCGGGAGTCTCCCACAACGACGTCCGTCTGTGTCGAACGTCACCCAAGCAGTGCCGGGCGATCGTCCCAAGCCCGCATGGGTTGGCGCTGCATCTCGTGGTGCGAATCTTGGTTCAGGAAATCGCACCGCTCGCATGCAGATCGACGTTCTCCGTACACGTAGATGGAGTCGCCTCCGCGAGTGCGACTCCAGCGCGCTCTATAGGCGCCTAGGGCGCATGCGCAATGTTGGGGGAGACGTTCGGACCGACAGTGAGAACGCCGCTGGGTCGGCCACGTCTGCCGGTGGCGGGTCCCCAGCGCATCAGCCCACGTCGATGGATCAGTGCGCTTCCTTGGACCGCCGACTGGGGAACAAACACGTCGCCGCCGTCGTCCGCGACGAGGAAAGCGAACCCTTCGCCGCGTTGAACCACTAACCCCAGAAGGTCTGATCGAGTTTGGCGGAAGCGTGGCAAGCGAAGTCGCCGTGCTTCACAACGGCTCCTCTCGCAGAGGTGCCTCAAGCGATGTGCTCCTGATGCAATGAGGGAGGCGAGGAAGGAACCCGCGCCGACGCGGCCAGCTCCGCCTGTAACGCCTCGACCTCTTCGTAGAGAAGCGCAGCCGGCGAATGCACAACGAGCACGGTGTGAAGATTCATGCCAGGCTCCGGCCGTGGCCGTCCGAGTCGAGCGTCCCGAGATCGTGGCTGCGGCCGGCGAGCTGGCGACCGTGGTCGCCGAGTCCGCCGATGAGATCGAGGCCCGAGGCCGCCTGCCCGAGCTGATCGTCGATCACCTGACCGACGCCGGGCTGTACGCCCTCTACCGACCGGCCGCCATGGGCGGGCCA
>JAXDQG010000353.1:0-6101 GCA_034667945.1 Acidimicrobiia bacterium
GATCAACACGCCCATGAGGTTGGCGGCCACGACCACCCAGACGAGCTCGTAGCCGAACTCGGAACCTGCCTGGATGTTGGTGGCGAAGTTGCCCGGGTCGATGTAGGCGATGCTGGCCACGAAGGCCGGCCCCAGGAAGGGCCAGATGCGTCGCAACCAGGCGGCAACTCCGCGGCGTTGTTGCTCATTGAGGCTGGTGGATGCAGCTGCTCGCAGTCGGTGATCCCAGACCTCCGCGTCGATGCGCCGCCGGATGCCAGTCCTACCCGGCTTTGCGCCGGCGCCTTGCCGCCCGGCGGGCCTCCCGTCGAGGTCGCCTTCGCTCGCTGGGTCGGGGCTGGGGGGCGCCAGGTGGGGAGCCCGATGAGGAGGGGTCACGCCCGAACTCGCCCTTCCATGGTCGTGCCGTGGATCATGGTCGTGCCCTGGATCATGGTCGTGCCGTGGATCAACGCTGTCAGGGTGGGACCGAGGGCTTGCAGGCGGGAGGCGGCGTTTCCGCCCTCGGTACGGATCCACAGGACGGCATCGAAGGGTTCTCGTTGTTCGAGCCAGAGCACGGCCCCGGGGACGATGCCCATGTCTGCGAGGTGGTGGAGGGCGTCGGCGTTGCGGTCCGAGACTCGCTCGACCCGGAAGTAGCTCCGCACCGGCGCGTCAGTCAGCGGATCGGGCCAGGTCTCGCGGTGCGCGGCCAGATCGGCGGGGGGAATCGGATCGCCGTGCGGATCGATGGTGGGGTGGCCCAGCGCCGCCGCTATCCGAGCCTCTAGCCGGTCACTGACGGCGTGCTCCAGCGCCTCCGCATCGTCGTGAAGCTCGTGCCAGGGCACGCCCAAGAGCTGGTGGAGCATGGTCTCGAGCAATCGATGACGACGCACCATGCGCATGGCCTGCTGCTCGCCTTCGCAGGTGAGCTCGATGTGATGCCCCGACTCCCGCCGGACCAGGCCCGCGGTCTCCAAGCGCTTCAGCATGGCGGACACGGAGGGCGAGGCAACCCCCAGTCGGCTGGCGATGGCCGAGGTCGTAACGGCGCCGCCGCCGGAGCGGACGTGATAAATGGTCTTGAGGTACGACTCCTCCGCCGGCGTAGTTGGCACGAATCCAGAGTAGTAGCCGCCTCTACCTGCTTGGCCCCCGAGCCGCACATGAAGCTTCTCGGAACCCCGCCGAGCGACCAACATGGTTCCCTGTGCGTGACGACGGGCGTGCGGTGCAAAGAGCGATCGGCGGCCCCAGCCCGAAGCGACCGTCCTGGTGCGAGCTGACGATCATTGCCTTGGGTGGGATGTTGGGAGCGAGCGCCCGCTACGGCGTCGCTCGCTGGTTGCCGGTCGCACCGGGGAGCTTTCCATGGGCGACCTTCTGGACAAACCTGCTCGGCAGCTTCGCGCTCGGCATCGTGTGGGTGTGCGTCGTCGGCCGGTCCGGTGGAGCTGGTGAGCTGGGCTCGCGCTTGAACGATCGGCATGCCTTCTACCTCCGGCTGTTCCTGGGCACCGGCGTCATCGGGGCGTTCACCACCATGTCGACCTATGCCGTCGAGACCGTCCTCTTGCTCGACGACGGCCATATCGCCACGGCGCTGGCCTATGGGTCGGGCAGCCTGGCGGGGGGATTGGCTCTGGCCTACGCGGGCGGGCGGCTGGGCCGGTGCCTGCGCCCGCATCAGGCGGACCGCTCATGACCGCCTGGACCTCGCTCGCCTTCTTGTCGGCCGCCGCACTGGGTGCCCCCGCCCGCTACGTGGTCGACGGATGGGTACAGCGGCGCACGACCGCCAAATTCCCCTGGGGCATCCTCGCGGTGAATGTCAGCGGCTGTCTGCTGCTGGGATTCCTCACCGGTCTCGGCCTCTACCAGGGCCTGGGCTCGGCGTGGCGGACGGTCTTGGGGACCGGTGGTCTCGGTGCATACACCACGTTCAGCACGTTCACCTGTGACACGGTCCGCCTGGCCGAGCGCGGCCCGGTCGGGCTGGCCGTCGCCAACGTGGTGAGCAGCGTCGTAGTTGGGCTCTTGGCAGCGGCGGCGGGCCTGGCGCTGGCCGCCGCGGTATGAGGTTCGCCGGCTTCACATGAGGCTCGCCGGCTTCCAGGCCGGTGCGAGCGCGATGCTCACCTCATGGAGAACCGAGCCATGGTGCTGGAAGAGCCGGCTCCGGTGACTCCGACCGGACCGCTCCGGCCGCGGTCGGGCCCGGCCGCTACTCCTCTCCCCGGCGAGGTGCTCGTCGAGGTCAGCGCGTGCGCGGTGTGCCGGACGGACCTTCAGCTCTGCGAAGGGGATCTGCCCGCGCACCGTCTGCCGATCGTTCCCGGTCACCAGGTGGTTGGACGAGTGGTCGCCATGGGGGACGGCGTGGACGCGTCGCGCCTCGGTCAGCGGGTCGGCGTGGCATGGCTGGCCGACAGTTGCGGGCGCTGCCGGTTCTGTCGCCGGGGGCTCGAGAACCTGTGCGAGGTCGCCACCTTCACCGGCTGGGACCGTGACGGCGGCTACGCCCATTTGCTCACAGCGGCCGCGCATTCAGCCCATCCCTTGCCTGAGGACTTCGACGATCTCTCAGCTGCGCCGCTGCTGTGTGGCGGGGTCATCGGTTATCGATCGCTGCGCCTGGCCGGGGTCGGTCCCGCCTCCGAAGACGATCGTGACGACCACCGGCTGGGACTGTTCGGCTTCGGTTCCTCGGCCACCGTGGTCGCACAGGTGGCGGCCCACTGGGGATGGGAGGTCTACGCGGTCACCCGCTCCGCAGCGGAGCAGCAGCGGGCGCTTGGACTCGGGGCAGCGTGGGCCGGGAGCTATGACGACACCCCGCCCGTGCCCTTCGAAGCCGCCATCACCTTCGCCCCGGTGGGCTGGGTGGTGATCCGTGCTCTCGAGGCTGTGGACCGGGGCGGGACAGTGGCGATCAACGCCATCCACCTCGATCGGATGCCGGAGTTCGATTACGGGAAGCTCTGGCACGAACGCGTGCTGCGATCGGTTGCCAATGTCACCCGGAGCGATGTCCGGGAGTTCTTGGAGCTGGCGCCGCTGATCCCGGTTCGTACCGACATCGAGGTCCATCCTCTGGAGCAGGCCAACGAGGCACTCACCCGAGTGTCTCTTGGGCGGGTTGCTGGGACAGCCGTGCTCGAGGTCCGTTGAGAGGGGGGCCATCCATGCTCAGCTCGGAACGGGGCCATGCTCGGAACGGGGCCATGCTCGGACCGGGGCCATGCTCAGACCGGGGCCACGCTCAGACCGGGGCGGCCTGGCTGACTGACGGCTCGCTCGGCAACGTCGGCGTGCGGTCCCGCACCGCCATCGTCACCGCGGTCGCCACGAGGGTGACCCCCAGCGCCCCCAGGATCGGGACGTGCTGGCCCCCGCTTGCGTCGGAGAGCCGGCCGGCGAGGGGCGGACCGAAGAGACCGCCGAAGGCCGAGCCGAAATAGAGCACGCCCAACACGCTGCCCAGCGCAGTGACGCCGAACATGTGGGCCACGACCGTCGCGCCCAGGGCCACGTAGCCGCCGTAGGACACGCCCAACAGCACCGCGAACAGGGCGAGCAGCCCGTAGCGGCCGCCCGAGCTCAACCACACGGCATACGCCAACGGCTGGACGGCCAGGCAGAGCTTGTACAACCGCAGCGGCCCGAGTCGACGGGTGAGCCCCGACATCGCCACTCGGCCGCCCACGCTGCTGGCGCCCACGATGCTGACCAGCAGGGCTGCAGCCCCCGACGACACCCCGCGATCTTCGGCGAACGGCACGATGAAGGCGAAGGCGCTGAACAGCGCGAGCGACATCAACATGCCGGACACGAAGAGCAGGCGGAACGCCGCGGTCGACATGCAGGCGCGGACGTGTCCAGCAGTCCGCACGGTGGACTGCTGGGGCGGCGGGGCCACCAGGAACGAGGCCGTCAGCAGGACCGCGAAGGCCAGCACACCCAAGACGACGTAAGCCTCACGCCAGCCCACCGTGCTGATGAGCCGGCTGGCGGTCGGCACGAGCAGCAGCGTCCCCATGCCACTGCCCGCCGAGGCCACCCCGAGCGCCAAGGCACGATCCTTCTGGAACCAGCCGCCGACGACCGCGAAGCCGGGCGTGACATAGAGGCCGCCGCCGAGGCCCACGCCGAGTCCGTACGTGAGGTAGCCGAGCCAGAGTGAATGCACCTGCGAGGTCAGCAGCAGCCCACCGCCCATGGTGAAAGCGGCCGCGACGAGCAGGGGGCGGGGCCCGAAGCGGTCGCACAGGGGCCCCGAGATGATCCCGACGCCGAAGAACAGGAACGTCGTGATGGCGAAGACCCAGGCGGTCGCGCCCCGGCTGGCGTGGAGATCTTCCGTCATCCGGTGGAAGAAGGCGCCGAAGCTGTACACCACGCCGAATCCGAGCGCAGCTGTCACCGCCACCGTGATGGCCACCACCCAGGCGCGTCGGCTGTCGAGACCAGCTGTCTGTACGGCTTGTTGCACCGGGCGACGGTCTAGCCCATAGCCGGCCAGCGTGCGCAGAACGTGCTGTCCGGGCCGGCGCTCAGCAGCGCATGTCGTGGTCGAGGCCGTCCTTCACGTACTGCACCAACACCACCGGGGCGCCGGTGAAGGTGTCACCGCAGTACTCGGGCGCGGTCGACTCGGTGGCGCCGGCAACCCAGTTCGGGGCGTCGGCGAACCGGGCGTTGATGCGGGAGCCCGGTGAGGTGGCCCCGGTGATGAGACCCCACTGCCGTTGGGTCGAGTAGAAGCCGACGGTCTGCGAAGGCGCTTCGATGGCCAGGCGGTCGCGGAACCCTTCGAGCGCCGCCACATTGGTGGCCAGGTCGGTCTTGTTCCAGCTGTTGGCCGTCTCCACGTCGAGCCACCAGGTGGCGTTGAAGGCGACACCGCCCGGCAGCTTGGCATCGACGACATCGACGGTGTAGCCGGCAGCGTTCCAGCCGTAGTCGTACGAGCAGGCCACGTTCCACGAGCCGTCGCAGGCGCGAGGGAAGGATTGGCCGGTGGGCCACCGCTTGGACACGGCGGGACCGGGATTGCCGGTGTTGGCATAGAAGGCGATATCCGGGTCGTTGCCGTTGTCATCGCCGTGGCCGACGGGCGAGCGCCCCTGGGCCCAACGATAGAGCTGCACGAAACAGGCGTTCTCCGAGTACGCCAGCCCATCGTTGACCCCGACGATGGTGAAGGCCGCCGGCGATGGGAGCGAGGGGGGAGTGGTGGCAAGAGCCGGGCATTGCGGATACGACACGTCGTAGCCGACCTCGCGGTCGGGCGCGCCGGCCGGGGCTTGGGCCGACACTGCGGCGGCAACCGGAGGCGTGGGCGCCTGGCGGGCTGCCGAGGTTTCCACCGGATCGGCCGACACGAAGGAGGCGGTAGAGATCAGCGGGGTAGCCGACAACAGGAGACCGCCGACGGCGATGAGTGCTCGGCGACGTAGCCTTCCCCGGCGCCCCACGGCGGCGTTGCTCGCAAAACTGGCGTGGGTCATGTCGCCGAACGAGAAACATCGAGAACGATACGGGTCGGGTTCACCATCGTGGCGAGCGTGAAACGAGGGTTGTCCACCACGCCGATCGCCCACGACAGCCGGGCTTCGAAGTCACCCATGAAGACCACCTCCGTCACGGGGCTGCGCGTCCCCGGCACTCGTTCGGGCCCGGTGTACAGCTGTTGGGGCGGATTCTGGATGCCGTCGATACGGCTGGCTGCCTGCATTCGCACGACGAGCACGCGGTCGCCCGGCACGGACACAGGTTCTCCCGAACCGTCCATGGCGATGGCCTGCTCGGCGTAGCCGACCTGGACGCCCGGGATGGCGTCACCGTCGCGGAACTCGAAGACCACCCGTTCGAACGTGTCGTGTGCACCAGTGCGGATAGACAGCAGCACCGCCAACGGATTGGACCCGGGAAAGGACACTGAGACCTGCTGCCGACCCTCGGAGCTGTCGGCGGGCAAGGTCTGGCCGGCACCCCGTCCACCAGCCTCTGAGGAGGGTGCTGTGGCGGTGGTCGACGACCTCGCCGGGGCGGCGAACGTGCCGGACGTGGTCGAGGCTCCTGTCCCCGTCGTGGAACTGGCGGAACCGGAGCCC
>JAXDQG010000354.1:0-5896 GCA_034667945.1 Acidimicrobiia bacterium
AGCCCGTTCCCTGGCCGAACTGGGGCAACGCACCTTCGTGGTCCCCCGGCCGCATCCCACATTGGTCACCCGTCGGGTACTGGTGATGGAGCGCCTCGACGGGTTCCGCTTCGACGACGTGACCGGCATGCGGGCCGCCGGCGTTGATACCGGAGCGGTGGTGCGGGCCGGAATGATCGCGTTTCTCGAAGGCTGCATGCTGAAGGGCGTCTTCCACGGCGACCTGCACGGCGGGAATCTCTTCGTCCGACCCGATGGCCGCACGGCACTCCTGGACTACGGCATCACCGCTCGCATGTCCGAGGCCGAGCGACATGCCTTCCTCCGCCTGCTGCTCGGCGCGTCGATGAACGACCCCCGCCTGCAGCTCATGGCCTTGCGCGACCTTGGGACCCTGCCGCCGGACACGGACATCGACGCCGTGGCCCGCGACCTCGGGGTCGATCAGCCACCGGTCGATCCGACGACGCTCACACCCGAGCAGCTCACGGCCGAGATCCAACGTGTGGTGAAGCGGCTTCTGGCGTATGGCGCCCGGCTGCCCAAGGTCCTGATGCTGTTCGTCAAGAACCTGGTGTTCCTCGATGGGGCCATTGCCACGCTGGCTCCTGACCTGGACCTGTTCGCCGAGATCGCGCACATCTCCACGTATTTCGCCACCCAGTGGGGCCCAGCCATCGCTGGCGAGCTGGGCTTCGACCAGGCCGATTACCGGATGGATCTCGACGGCATCAAGTCCGGGTTCGGTGTCGACCCCGGCACCACGCAGACACTCACCTACCGCGATCTGCAGCGCCGTCGGGAACTGATCCGCTCACGCATGAAGGGTGAGCTCTGACAGACGGTTCTTCACGACGAGAACCACGAAAGCTGCGAGGCGTGATCGCCCAGTTGCGCAGCGTGCGGTTCAGCGTCGGTTAGCCTGCGCCCAATAGTGAGAGGGGGCGAGGGGCCAATGCGCCTGTTTCTGAGCTATTCCAGATCAGACGGTGCGTTTGTCGGTCGTTTGTCTGCGGATCTCCAACAGGCCGGACAGGACGTCTGGGTCGATACCGATGACATCCCGGGCGGTAGCGCGTGGCGACGCTCGATCGGTGAGGGAATCGCCGGCGCCGATGCGGTGATCGTGGTGGTGACACCGCAATCCATGGCCTCGCCCAACGTCGAGCGAGAGGTCACCGTCGCGGACGAGGCCGGACGGCGGCTCCTTCCGGTGCAAGCCGCCGACGCGGTCATCCCCCCGGCGCTCAGCTTCGTGCTGGCCGGCGTGCAGCGGGTCGACTTCACCAGCCGTCCCTATGAGGAGGCACTCGCCTCGCTGCTGGCGGCCCTGCAGACGGTGGCGAACACGCCCGGGGGCACGACGGCACGCGCATCTGTCGAGGAGGGCTCGAGCGTGGGTGCGGCTGCAGCCGCGCCGACCCGCCTGGCCAGATCCAAGCCCCGCACCGAGCGGGGCCCGAGCCGGCTGCAACTCGGCATCGCGCTGGCCGTGGTCGTCGCCATCGCGGCCTTCCTGTCCGGGGTGCTCATCGCCACCCGTCGCAGCGACCCGTTGGCCATCGGCCAGTTCCAGCGGGCGCCCGACTGTTCCGGTGTCGTGGTGGTCAGCGGGAGCGTGCCCAAGGCCGACGGTGCCAAAAAGATCGTCAGCGAGCGCCTTCGGGATACCGACGCCGCGCTTCGCGACATCGGCTTGCAGGGCGGCGCCACCTACATCGACGGCGACAAGTCGTGCTTCGCCGCGGCGGCAACCTGGCTGACCGTGGTCGGTCCATTCGCAACCGGACAGCAGGCCGCCCAGGTGTGCAGTGCCCTCCGCCGGGCGGGCGAGTTCGGGCAGGACCCGTCGATCGGTCTGTCGCTCCGAACCAGCAATCAGTCGGCAAACTGCGGCTGAGACACTTAGCGGCGCGTCCACCTGAGGCCAGAGGTGCGGACAGCCCTTCGCTAACGTCATCCCCAATGCGTCTGGTGATCGCCCGCTGCTCGGTGGACTACGCCGGCCGCCTCGAAGCCCATCTGCCCTCGGCCATCCGGCTTCTCATGGTCAAGGCCGACGGATCGGTGCTGGTCCACGCGGACGGCGGTGCGTACAAGCCGCTGAACTGGATGAATCCGCCCAACACGGTCGTGGAGGAGACCGATCGCTGGCTGGTCCGCTCGCCCAAGGGCGAGACGCTGACCATCACCATCGATGAGGTGCTCGCCGATCACCGCTACGACCTCGGTCTCGATCCCGGTCTGCAGAAGGACGGTGTCGAGGCTCATCTGCAGGAGCTGCTGGCGGCCGATCCCTTCTCGGTCGAGGTCGGACTCCGCCTGGTCCGCCGGGAGTACCCGACGGACATCGGGCCGGTCGACCTGCTCTGTCGCGATACCGAGGGCCGGGCGGTCGCCATAGAGGTGAAGCGACGGGGTGAGATCGACGGGGTCGAGCAGCTGGCGCGGTATCTCGAGCGGTTGAACCGTGACCCGTCGCTACGTCCGGTGCGAGGCATGTTCGTGGCGCAGCTGATCAAGCCGCAGGCCCGGGTGCTGGCCATGGACCGGGGGATCACGTGCGTCGAAGTCGACTACGAGGTACTTCGGGGCATCGAAGCTGATCAGGGCCGTCTGTTCTGAGGTCCGCCCGCGCAACGGATCCCTACCGGACGTGACCGAGCAAGCACCGGCTGGGCACGCTGAGGGTCGTGCGACGATCACGTGGCCAGTGGGCGGAAAGCCACTTTGCCCTGGGCCTTCCTCACCTGGTCAACTGACGCCGTGGGAGACACCGCAAGTCGGCGAATCGACCGCTATCGCCACTTCAGGCGGTCGGAGTGGGCCCAGCTGCGCAGCTCAACCCAGCTGGAGATGACCGAGCAGGAAGTCGAGCGTCTCATCTCCTTCAACGACGCGTTGTCGCTGGAAGAGGCCTACGACGTCTACCTCCCGCTGACCAGGTTGCTGCACCTCTACGTCCACGCCGTGCAGGAGCTGCATCGGGCGACGGACGCCTTCCTGGCCCGCCCCAGTCGGCGGGTTCCCTTCGTGATCGGCATTGCCGGTTCGGTGGCCGTGGGCAAGTCAACCACGGCCCGACTGCTCGAGTTGCTGCTGGCCCGCTTCCCCCAACACCCCCGGGTCGACCTGGTCACCACCGACGGCTTCCTCTTTCCCACCGCAGAGCTCACGGCCCGTGGCCTCATGGGCCGCAAGGGCTTCCCCGAGAGCTACGACGGCCGCCGCCTGCTGTCGTTCCTGGCCGACGTGAAGTCCGGGTGCCCGGTCGTCAAGGCGCCGGTCTACTCGCATCTCGCCTACGACATCGTGCCCAACCAGCACCAGGTGGTCCGCCAGCCCGACATCCTCATCGTCGAAGGTCTCAACGTGTTGCAGGGGCCCGACGAGCGCTCCATCGAGACCCATCGGCCGGTGGTCTCCGACTTCTTCGATTTCTCCGTCTACGTCGACTCCGACGAGTCGAACATCGAGCGCTGGTACATCGAGCGTTTCCTGGCTTTCCGCAAGACCGTCTTCGCCGATGAGCGTTCGTACTTCCACCGCTACTCCAAGATCCCGATGGAGGAAGCGCTCGATACCGCCAGGGGCATCTGGGCATCGATCAACGCTGTCAACCTGCGCCAGAACATCCTGCCGACGCGCGAACGGGCCCACCTCATTCTCGAGAAGGGGCGCGATCACAGCGTGACCGGCGTTCATCTGCGCAAACTCTGACCGCTGACGTTCCGGGGGCGGCGCGATGCGCAGTCGCCGGCCACATGAGTGACGCCGCCCCGGTTGTCCGAGACGGCGTCACCTCAGGTTCACGCCTCGAAGGTACAGAGCCCCGAATCGAGCACCACGCGGTCGTCGCTGGCGCACGTCTGGAACAGAGCCGAGCCGGCCTCCGTGTGCCACATCTTCACGGTGAGCGACTCGCCCGGCATCACCGGAGAGGCGAACCGGGCTTCCATTCCGCGGAAGCGGGCCGGATCCGAGCCACAGAGCGCGTGGAGCAAGGCCCGACCGGTGAAGCCGTAGGTGCACAGGCCGTGCAGGATGGGCTTGGGGAACCCGCCCATCGCGGCAAACTTCGGATCCGAGTGCAATGGGTTGCGGTCGCCGTTCAAACGATAAAGCAAGGCCTGGTCCGTGCGGGTCTGGTAGGTCACGGAGGCATCCGGGGCGCGCTCCGGCGCCACATTGCGGGGCCCCGAGGGGCCGCGATCACCACCGAAGCCGCCTTCGCCCCGGGCGAACAGCGAGGCCCGGGTTGTGAAGAGTGGCTCGCCGCTGTCGGCCAACACCGTCTCGCCCTCGGAGACCACGACCGCGGCCGAGCCCTTGTCGTAGATACCGACGATGCGGGTGGTCGTGAGCAGACGGCCCTCGACCGGGATCTCACGATGCAGGGTGATGGCCTGGTCGCCGTGCAGGACCTTGGCGAAGTTGATCTTGCCGATCGACTCGAAGTCGATGCCGCCGGCCTGCAGCACCACCGCCATGGTGGGCAGCACCCGCTGGGTGACATCGATGGAGTTCTCGGTGGTGAACTCGAGCTCGCGGCCGGTGGGCTCCTCCATGCCGGCGCCGACGCCGAGCGCGTAGAGCAGGGCGTCTTTGTGCGTCCAGGTCCGCTCGCGCGGCTCGCTGGTGGTTCCCAGGGCGTCAGGATTGACAGGCATGTCTCACCAGTCCTTGTCCTGGCCCTGCATGTCGGCATTGGGCCGAGCCGTGGCCAGCAGGTCGCGCACGACCTTGTCGAACTCCTCGGGATCGTCAACCGGCTTGGCTGTAGGCCCGCGGTGCCACCCCTCGGCAATGGCCAGAACGGCGCCCGACGACTCGATCACCCGGCCGGTGACGCCCCTCGAGAGGGGGCTGGCCAGCCAGGTGGCCAGCGGGGCCACCCAACGGGGGTTCATCATCTCGCGCTCTTCGTCGGTGCGCTGGGCCATGCCGGCCAGCCCCTCCGTCATGCGGGTGAGCGCCCCGGGGGCGATGGCGTTGACCGTGACGCCGTAGCGGAGGACCTCACGGGCGGCGATCTGCGTGAACGCCGCGATGCCGGCCTTGGCTGCGCCGTAGTTGGTCTGCCCCGGGTTCCCGTAGATGCCGGACACCGAGGTGGTGTTGATGATGCGGTTGTCGAGCTGCTCGCCGGCCTTGGCCTTCTCGCGCCAGTAGGCGGCCGCCCAGCGAGACGGGGCGAAGGTGCCCTTGAGGTGAACGTTGATCACCGCGTCCCACTCCTCCTCGGTCATGTTGACGAGGACTCGATCACGCAGGATGCCGGCGTTGTTGATCACCACGTGGAGGTCGCCGAAGGTCTCGACGGCCTGGTTCACGAGACGCTGGGCGCCTTCCCAGTCGGCCACGTTGTCGTAGTTGGCCACGCCCTCGCCGCCCATGCCCTTGATCTCGTTGACCACCTGTTGGGCCGGCGTCGAGTCGTCACCGGCGCCGTCGACGGAACCTCCGAGATCGTTGACGACCACCTTCGCCCCGTGCTGGGCGAGCATCAGGGCGTGCTCGCGCCCGATGCCTCGACCGGCGCCGGTGACGATGCAAACCCGTCCTTCACAGATGCGGCTCATGGCCTGCTCCTTCGCTTCGGCCCAAGTGGTGGCCGACAGATGGCAACACAGTGAACGGCCCACGGTTTTACTCGGATGAGGCGCAGCGCATGCGACCGCCCTGCGCCCGCAGGCCGATTTGCAGCGGCGGGCCGCGCCACGAGGCCCGGCCCCACCCGGGCGCGCTCGTCCTGCGGGCCTGCGGTGACGGAGGCGGCGCGCACCAGCCCGCTGGTCCGGGGTGAGGTTGCCGCTTCCGCTCGCGGGCGTTTGCTCTTTAGAGTCGGGGCGGGCCTGGACACGGGCGGATAGGGCCTCCCGACGCCTCCGTGTCC
>JAXDQG010000355.1:0-7812 GCA_034667945.1 Acidimicrobiia bacterium
GCTAGCGCGTCTGCCTATTCCGCCACTCCGACGAGGCCCGGCGAGTATAGCGCCGGGCACCGAGAGGCTTCATCTTGGCCGCCTGGGAGCGGACGCCTACCGGCGTCAGGTATCCATGAACAGCCCGAGGCCGATCGTCGAAAAGGCGAATACCACCGCGCAGATGATGGTCAACCGGTCGAGGTTCTTCTCCATCACCGTGGACCCAGCCGCAGCCGACGCGATGCCTCCGCCGCCGCCCATGAAGTCGGACAGCCCGCCGCCCTTACCGCTGTGCAGCAGGACCAGGAAGATCATGCCGAAGGTGGATACGAACCAGAACGGCAGCAGTAACCAGAACACCGTAAATGCGCTCCCTCGGAGGGACGATCAGCCGGGACAGCCTACCGGCTAGGTCAGCCGGTATTGGACGATGGCGGCGAAGCTCTCCGCCTCGAGCGAAGCGCCTCCTACCAGCGCTCCGTCGATGTCGGACTGCGCCATCAGCTCGGGCGTGTTCTCCGGCTTGACCGATCCGCCGTACTGGATGCGCACGTCACCGGCGGCCGCCACCCCGAAGGCCGACTCGACCTGAGCCCGCAAGAACCCGCACACCGCCTGGGCATCCTCGGCGCTGGCCGTCCGCCCCGTGCCTATGGCCCAAATCGGCTCATAGGCCACGACCAAACCGGCAACCTGCGTCGGCGAGCAGCCTTGCAACCCTGCCGCCAGCTGGCCGGCCACCTTCGCCTCGGTCGACCCGGCCTCGCGCTCCTCCAGCGTTTCCCCCACGCACATGATGGGGGTCATCCCCTCGCGCAGCACGGCGTGGACCTTCTTGTTCACCCACTCGTCCGTCTCGCAGAACAGCTCCCGCCGTTCGGAGTGACCGACGATCACGTAGCGGACGTTGAGCTTGGACAGCATCCCCGGGGCGATCTCGCCGGTGAAGGCGCCCTTGGCCTCCCAATGGCAGTTCTGCGCGCCCAGCGCGATGGGGATGTCGTCCGACTCGAGCACCGTCTGCACC
This sequence comes from Acidimicrobiia bacterium, assembly GCA_034667945.1. Classification (GTDB taxonomy): domain Bacteria; phylum Actinomycetota; class Acidimicrobiia; order Acidimicrobiales; family CAIXPF01; genus JAXDQG01. Next base: position 1,010 of record JAXDQG010000355.1, read on the forward strand.
GACCGCAGGTCGGTGAACGGCGGGTGGATCGACACGTCGACTGCATCGACGTCCTCCCGGGTCAGCGCGTACGAGAGCTTCTGCACCAGCGTGATGGCCTCGAAGTGGTTGTGGTGCATCTTCCAGTTGCCCGAGATCAACGGCTTACGCATTGGGCGCCCCTCGCAACGCTTCCAGGCCGGGCAGGTCACCCTGCTCCAGCAGCTCCAACGACGCTCCGCCGCCGGTCGAGACGTGGTCGATGCGGTCGTCGAGGCCGAACTCTGCCACGGCGGCAGCCGAGTCGCCGCCTCCCACCACGGTGAAACCCCAGCATTCGGCCACGGCCTCGGCCACCGCCCGGGTGCCGGCGACGAACCGCGGGTCCTCGAAGGCGCCCATCGGACCGTTCCACAGCACGGTGCGTGCCTCGTGGATCACGTCACCGAAGGCTGCGGCGGATCCGGGGCCGATGTCGACGCCCATCCAGCCCTTCGCCAGGTTCCGCCCGGTCTGGACGACCTCGCCGCCGGCCGCGGGATCGAACAGACGGCCACCGGGGCCTAGGGCGGTGATGTCCTCGGGCAACTTGATGCGATCGCCGGCCCGTTCGAGCAGCGCTTTGCAGGTCTCGACCCGGTTGGCCTCCAGCAGCGACGATCCCACCGGATGGCCCTGAGCGGCCAGGAACGTGAAGCACATCCCGCCGCCGATGATCAACGTGTCGCATGTCTCGAGCAGAGCGTTGATCACGCCCAGCTTGTCGGAGACCTTGGAACCGCCCAACACGCCGACGAAGGGTCGACGAGGGTTGTTGCGCAATCCCAGCAAGACCTCGATCTCCCTGGCCAGCAGCCGTCCCGCGGCGGAGGGCAGGGTCTGCGGCGGACCGACGATGGAGGCATGGGCGCGATGGGAGGCCCCGAAGGCATCGTTCACGTAGAGGTCGAACCCGTCGACCAGCTTGGCCACGAACTCGGGCGAGTTGGCCTCTTCACCGGGATCGAAGCGCAGGTTCTCGGCCAACTCGACGCCGGAGCAGAGCTCGGCCAGCCGGGACCGGACCGCATCCATGGAGTACTTCGGATTTGGCCTGCCCTTGGGGCGGCCCAGGTGCGAGCAGGCCACGATGCGGGCGGCCCCCTGCTCCTTCAGCCACTCCAACGTGGGCAGGGCTGACCGGATGCGGAGATCGTCGGAGATGTCCGAGCCTCGCATGGGTACGTTGAAGTCCACCCGCACCAGCACGCGACGGCCACCGACGGCGGGGAGGTCTTCAAGGGTGGGGACGCCGAAGATGGCCATGGACGTTGCTCCGGTGAGAGTCGACGAGTGAGACACACCGTCTCGGGCATCCGGGGCGGCGGGTGGTGGAAGCCAGCTTCGAGACGCGACCGGTGTTGGGCGCGCTCGCGACTCAGGACTTGTTGGCCGCTCCGACCAGCTGCACCAGGTCGACCAGGCGGTTGGAATAGCCCCACTCGTTGTCGTACCAGCCGAGCACCTTGACCATGTTGCCGATGACCATGGTCAGCCCGCTGTCGAACGTGCACGAAGCCGGCGAGCCCACGATGTCGGAAGAGACGATGGGGTCGTCGGTGTAGGTCAGCACCTTGGAGAGCGGACCTGAGCTCGCGGCGGCCTCGAAGGCCGCATTGACCTCCGCGACCGTGACATCACGGTTGAGCACGCCCGTGAAGTCGGTCACCGAGCCGTCGGGTACCGGCACCCGCAGCGAGGTGCCGTCGAGGCGGCCCTTCATCGCCTGCAGCACCAGCCCGGTGGCCCGGGCGGCACCGGTGGACGAGGGGACGATGTTGATGGCCGAGGCGCGGGCCCGGCGCAGGTCCTTGTGGGGCAGGTCGAGCAGGTTCTGGTCGTTCGTGTAGGCGTGGACCGTGGTCATCAGGCCCTTGTCGACACCGAACGCGTCGTCGAGGACCTTGATCATCGGGACGAAGCAGTTGGTGGTGCAGGAGGCGTTGGAGACGACGGTGTGCGCTGCCGGGTCGAACGTGTTGTCGTTGACGCCCACCACGAACGTGGCGTCGGCGCCGTCGGACGGCGCGGAGACGATCACCCGCGGGGCACCGCCGTCAAGGTGGCCGGCGGCCTTGTCACGAGCGGTGAACACGCCGGTGGACTCGACCACGACGTCGACGCCCAAGTCGCCCCACGGCAGCTTGGACGGCTCGCGCTCCGCGAGGACCTTGATGGCGCCGTAGCCCTCTACCTCGATGGAGTCAGAGGTGTGGGTCACCTTGGCGGGCAGCCGACCCATGACCGAGTCGTACTTGAGGAGATGGGCCATCGTCGGGATGTCGCCGAGATCGTTCACCGCCACGATCTGCACGTCGGCGCCCTGCGCGTGAATGGCTCGGAAGAAGTTGCGACCGATGCGGCCGAACCCGTTGACACCCACTCGAATGCTCATGGAGAGCCTCCCTCAGTTGCTCGCTGCTGCTCTGGAGCGATCGGCCTTACTTTTTAGCGTTTCGGAGCGCCGGCCCATGCATCCGGGCAGGCATGGAACCGGCGAATTGCCCTTGGTCAGCGATCGATGTCGCGATGGGCCACCTTCGGATCGAGGCCCAGCGCAGTGAGGGCGCGGACCACCTCTTCGGCAACGACGACCGACCGGTGGTGGCCACCCGTACAGCCGAAGGCGATGGTCAGGTAGGTCTTGCCCTCGGCCCGGAATGCCGGAAGAAGCAACTCCAACAATTCGTCAACCCGCCGCAGGAAGGTGCTGGTGAGTGGTTGCTTGAGGACGTATTCGCGCACGGGGGCGTCCAGACCGGTCAGTGGGCGCAGGTCGTCGACCCAGTGCGGATTGGGCAGGAAGCGGCAGTCGAGCACGATGTCGACATCGGTGGGGACTCCGTGCTTGTAGCCGAACGACATGACCCGGGTGAGCAGCGTGCCGGCCTCCGACGCCGGAGCAAAGGCCTCGACCACCCGATCGCGCAGCTGGTGGACGTTGAGCTGGGTCGTGTCGATGACCAGGTCTGCCTCGGACTTGACCGGGTCGAGCACGGCCCGCTCTTTCTCGACGGCATCGGTCAACGACCCCACCGACAGCGGGTGGCGCCGCCGGCCCACCTTGTAACGGACCACCAGCATCTCGGTGGAGGCGTCGAGGAACAACGTGCGGACATGAAGCCCGGTCGCCTTCAGGCGCTCCAGCGCGGGCAGCACATCGGCCTGGTGTTGGCTCGTGCCCACGACCAGGGCGATGCGGGCGTACTCGGTGCCGTCCTTGCCGCCCTCGTTCAGTTCGGTGAGCTCGGCCACCTTGGGGATGAGCGACGGCGGGAGGTTGTCGATGACGAACCAACCCATGTCTTCCAGCGCGTCGGCCGCAGTTGACCGGCCCGCGCCGGACATTCCCGCCACCACCACGATCTCGGGCTGGAAGGCCGGCTGGACGACGTGTGCACCAACCATCTCAGGCGCCCACCATCTTCTCGGTGACCAGCACCTTCTCGGTGACCAGCACCAACAGGCGGGGAATGGTCGCCGCCTCGGCGTACTCGTCCGCCTGCGCGAGGAAGCCGGGCGGGGGCGCCGGCTCGTGCATGCGCCGCACCAGCAGGCCGGCGTCGGCGAGGGCATTCACGTAGCGCGACAGCGGCCGGTGGATGAACGGGATGTACACGTCCTTCTCGACCTGTTCGATCGCCAGCTCTTCAACCAGATAAGGGCCGATGCGCCAGTATTGCTCGGGCGGATCAAGGACATGATCGTCGATCCAGCCGGAATTGGGCGTCTGCAGCAAGGGATGGTTCAGGAAGAAGAGGAATCGACCTCCCGGCTCCAGCACCCGGGCGACCTCGGCGATGGCCTGGTCGACCTCCTCGATGTGCTCGAACACCAGGCAGGCGACGACGGTGTCGAACGCTCCGTCCTGGAAGGGCAGCTCGGATGCACCGCCCCGCAGGTAGCCGACGCCGGCGCCGCGCTCGACCGCCAGACGTACCTGGGCCCAGGTGGGATCGACGCCGACCACGAACGGCGCTCCCACCTGTCGGGCCAGGCGTGCGACCTGGCCTTCCCCGCACCCGATGTCGAGCACCCGCTGACTGCCGGCCATGAGGGAGCCGGCCAGCGGGAGGATCTGCTCTTCGTACTCGGGGTCGGCGCCGTCGGTGAAGCCGTCCTGCCACCAGCCGGCGTGCTGCTCCCAGAGATCGTCCCCAGCTGCGTCTTGGCTGGTCATCACCCGACCTCGAGTGGTTCGAGCTCGTCGGGCATGGGCTCTGGCCGGACCGGGAGGCGCACGCGCCGGGGGCTGGGCAGACCTTTTTCGATGATCGCCTTGGCCACCGCATCGGGCAGCCAGGGCAGGGCCTGGAGCTCCTCCAACGTGGCCTGACGGACGGCGGTCACCCCGCCCATCTCCTTGATCAGGCGCTTCCGCCGCGTCGGCCCGAGGCCGGGAATCTCGTCCAGGAAACCCTTGGTCATCCGCTTGTTTCGGAGCTGGCGCTGGTAGGTGATGGCGAACCGGTGCGATTCGTCCCGCAGTCGTTGCAGCAGATAGAGCGCTTCGGACTGACGGGGCAGGCGGATCGGCTCGCTGCGCCCGGGCACGTAGACCTCTTCGAACTCCTTGGCCAGGGCACAGACCGGGATGTCCTCGGTGAGGCCGAGCTCTTCGAGGACCCGCACAGCTACACCCAACTGGCCCTTGCCGCCGTCGACCATGAGCAGCTGAGGCGGGTACTGGAACCGGCCCCGCTCGGCCGGTGGCTTCTCGCGATCAGCCAGGTAGTTCTTCAGCCGCCTGGTCAAGACCTCTTCCATGGCGGCGAAGTCATCGTTGCCGGGGACGTGCCGCAAGCGGAAGCGCCGGTACTGGTTCTTGGCTGCCAGCCCGTCCTCGAAGACGACCATCGAGCTCACGTAGTCGGTGCCGCCCAGGTGTGAGTTGTCGTAGCACTCGATGCGCAACGGAGCGAACGGCAGGCCGAGCGCCTCCTGCAGCTCCTCGAGCGCCTTCGACCGGGCGTTGATGTCGGAGGCCCGACGCAGGCGGTGACGGACGAACTCTTCTTCGGCGTTGCGGGTGACCGTGCCCAGCAGGTCACGCTTGTCCCCGCGCTGCGGGACCCGCACCTTGACCTTCGAGCCTCGGAGCTCGCTCAACCAGGTCTCGTACAACTCGGGATCGTCGGGCTCGTCGGGCACGAGGACGACCTTGGGGTACCCCGCCGCCGGCTCGTCGTAGTAGAGGCCCTCCAGCACGCTGCCCACCAGCTGGGGGCGGTCGAGCGCCTCGACCTTGTCGATCACGAACCCCCGCCGTCCCACAACGCGGCCTCTGCGCACGTAGAAGACCTGCACGGCGGCTTCGAGATCGTCCTCGGCCAGGCCGATGACGTCGACGTCTTCGGTGCGGTCGCCAACGATCTGCTGCTTCTCGATGGCCTTGCGGACCGATGCGAGCCGATCGCGCACCCGGGCGGCCCGCTCGAACTCCAGCTCGGAGGCGGCTTGCCGCATCTGTTCGTCGAGCCGCTGGACGATGGTGTCGGTGTCGCCTTCGAGGAACTCGATCAGCTCTTCGGTGAACAGGTCATAGGTGTCCTGGTCGACCTCGCCGACGCAGGGACCCGAGCACTTCTCGATGTGGAACAGCAGGCACGGACGGCCCATGCGTTGATGGCGGGTGAACTTGGCGTCGCTGCAGGTGCGCAGGGGAAAGGTGCGCAGCAACAGGTCGAGCGTCTCGCGGATGGCGTAGGCGTGGGCGTAGGGCCCGAAGTAGCGGACCCCTTTGCGCTTCGCCCCCCGCATGACCATCGGACGAGGCCATTCGTCTTCGACCGTCACCGCCAGGTAGGGGTAGCTCTTGTCGTCCACGAGGCGGATGTTGAAGCGCGGCCGGTGCTCCTTGATGAGGGAGAACTCCAACATCAAGGCCTCGACCTCGTTGCGCACCTGTATCCACTCGACCGACTCGGCGGTGGCCACCATCTGCGCCGTGCGTGGATGGAGCAACGCCGGGTTCTGGAAGTAGTTCGACAGGCGCTGGCGCAACGAGCGCGCCTTGCCGACGTAGATGATGCGCCCCTGCGCGTCTTTGAATTGGTAGGAGCCGGGAGCGTCCGGAATGGTCCCGGCTGCGGGACGCTGAAACATCACCATTGATGCTAGAGCCGCCGGTGGACCACACCCGGTACCCGTTTGTGCAGCCGGCTGCGCTCCCGCGCCGGTCAGCCGACTGCGACGGCCTCCCGTTGCAGAAGGGGCGCAATGAACCTGCCGGTGTGGCTCTCCGGCACGGCCGCCACGTCCTCGGGAGTGCCCTCGGCCACGACCAGTCCGCCGCCGCTACCGCCCTCTGGCCCCAGGTCGACCACCCAGTCGGCGGTCTTGATGACGTCGAGGTTGTGCTCGATGACGACCACGGTGTTTCCCTGGTCGACCAGGTCGTTCAGCACGCCGAGCAACTTGCGGACATCCTCGAAGTGGAGGCCCGTGGTGGGCTCGTCGAGGATGTAGATGGTGTGGCCGGTGGAGCGCTTGGCCAGTTCGGTGGCGAGCTTCACCCGCTGGGCCTCGCCGCCCGACAACGTGGGTGCCGGCTGCCCGAGCCGCACATACCCGAGGCCGACTTCCAGCAACGTACGCAGGTACCGATTGATGGCCGGTTGGTTCTCGAAGAACTCGACCGCCTCCTCAATCGGCAGGTCGAGCACCTCGGCGATGGTCTTCCCCTTAAAGCGGATGTCGAGCGTGTCACGGTTGTAGCGGGCGCCCTTGCAGACCTCGCACGGCACGTACACATCCGGCAGGAAGTGCATCTCGATCTTGATGGT
>JAXDQG010000356.1:0-7271 GCA_034667945.1 Acidimicrobiia bacterium
CCGTGGCGAGGCCCCAGACGACCACGGCAATGAGCACGGCCCGGCCCGGGTGCTTGACCCGGTTCGTCCAGCCCGAGGCCACCGCACCCACGAGCGCACCTGCGCCCGGAGCGGCGTAGAGCAAGCCAACCGTGCGGGCCCCACCGCCGAAGACCGACTCGGCCAGCGCCGGGAACAACGCCCGGGGCATGCCGAACACCATGGCATTGACGTCGATCACGAAAGTCGCCTGCAAGGCCCGCCGGCCCCGGAGGTAGCGAAGACCTTCGGCGATGGACGCCATGCCGGCCCGGCGCCCACCACCCGCCGGCGGCAGGGGTCGGAGACGCACCAACAGGCCAATGGCGACGACGAAGCAGGCAACATCACACCAGTACGCGGCGGCCAGGCCCACCTGGTCGATGAGCAGCCCGGCGATGGCCGGCCCGGTGACCCCTCCAACCTGGTAGAGGATCTGATTCAGGGCATTGGCGGCCGTCAGGTGATCTGCGCCGACCAGGCTGGGCGTGGCTGCGTTTCGGGTGGGCGAGTCGAGGCCGGAGAGTGCGGCCTGGGCGGCGGTGAGGACGAACACCGGCCAGAGGTGGCCGTTGCCGCCCTGGGCATTGATGGCCAGCCCCAACGAGCAGCCGAGCAGCAGCACCTGCGCGATGAGCAACAGTCGCCGACGGTCGTGGGCGTCGGCCAAGGACCCGCCGATCAGCGAACCGACCAACAGGGGTGGCAGCTGGACGAGGCCCAGCAGGCCCACCTGCACCGAGGATCCGGTGACGGCGAACACCTGCACCGGGGCGGCAACCAGGGTCAGCTGGCGCCCGAGGAACGACACCGCCTGACCCGTGTACAGCCGGCGATAGTCGGGCGAGACGCGCAGCGGGGTCAGGTCGACGAAGACGCGGGACGCAGCGATGGGCCGCGATCGTGCCGGCCCGAACAGGCCCTGTCCAGGCCGTGCGAAGCAGTCACTCGCCGGGCGACGAGTTGGCGAACCAAGCTGGGGGCAGAGGACAGTCCAGTGGAGAGCCCAGGAGGGATCCGCCGCCATGACGCAGATGCTCGATCACGGGATGCCCCCCGGCGCGCTGGACGGCATCCGCATCATCGACCTGTCGACGATCATGATGGGACCGTTGGCCGCCCGCATCCTCGGTGATCTGGGCGCCGATGTCATTCGCATCGAGTCCCTCGCGGGCGACTCGTCCCGCAACGGTCAGCCATCCCGTCACGCCGGCATGAGTGGATTGTCGCTGAACCTGCAACGCAACAAGCGCAGCATCGCCCTGGATCTGAAGCAACCCGAGGGGCGGGCGGCCGCGCTGGACGTGATGCGCAGCTCCGACGTGGTGGTCAGCAACATGCGGCGCTCCGCGCTCGATCGCCTCGGGCTCGGACCTGGGGATGTCCGAGCGGTCGTCCCGCAACTGATCTATTGCGTCGCCAATGGCTTCGGGTCCGACGGGCCCTACGCCGGGCTGCCGGCCTACGACGACGCCATCCAGGCCGGCTCCGGCCTGGCCTGGCTGGTCGGTCAGGTGCACGGCGAGCCCGGCTATCTGCCCAGCATCGTCGCCGACAAGGTCTGCGGCATGGCGGTTGCGCAGGCCGTGCTGGCCGCGTTGATCCATCGGTTGCGCACCGGCGAGGGACAGACCATCGAGCTCGCCATGCTCGAGACGATGGTTGCCTTCAATCTCGTTGACCACCAGCGCGCTCACACGTTCGATCCACCGTTGGGTGAATTCGGTTATGACCGGCTGCTCACACCGTATCGTCGTCCGTTCCGAACCGCCGATGGCTGGGCGGGCATCATCCCGTACACCGACCAGCATTGGCACGATTTCTTCACTATGGCCGGCCTCCCAGAGCTGGTTCACGATCCACGGTTCGTCAACCACAATGCGCGCATTGCGCACGTCGACGAGCTCTATCGGCTCATCGACGAGGTGGCGCCCACATTGACCACCGAGGAGTGGTTGAGGCGCTGTGCGGATCTTTCGATACCGGCGATGGCCGTGCTCGACCTGTCTCGCGTCGAGGACGACCCGCATCTGGCGGCGGTCGGCCTGGTCCAACACGTGGAGCACCCGAGCGAGGGGGCGTATCGCCACGTGCGCGACGGCGTCCGGTTCGAGCGATCGCCGATGGGGTTGCGCCGCCATGCTCCCCGCATCGGCGAGCACACGAGAGAGGTCCTCTCACAGGCCGGGTGGGCGCCGGATCGGATCGAGCAGCTACTGGCTAGTGGCGGCGCTCGTCAGGCTCCACCTGCCGATAGAGGAGAGTAGCCACGTTGCGGCTGGTCAGCGGACGGCGCCAGAGTCCCGGAGTTGCTTGATGTCCGCTGGTCCGAACCCGAAACGGCCGAGCACCTCATCGGTGTGCTCGCCAGGGCGGGTCGGCGGTCCGGCAATCTCGGGGACCGTGCGACTGAAGCGTGGCGCGGGCGCCGGCTGACGGAAGCCGCCAACCTCGACGAAGGTCTGCCGCGCCACGTTGTGGGGATGCTCGTATGCCTCCGGAATGGTGAGCACAGGCGCGAAGCAGACGTCGGTGCCGTCCATGATCTCGCACCACTCGTCCCGTGTCTTGGAGAGGAAGACCTTGGCAATCTTCTCCTTGAGCTCCGGCCAAACCTTACGATTGCCCTGCGGATCCCATTCGGCACTGTCCAGGCCAGCGAGCCGGCGCAGCTCGGAATAGAACTGCGGCTCGATAGAGCCGATTGAGATATATTCGCCATCGGCGCATTCGTACACATCGTAGAAATGAGCGCCACCGTCGAGCCGATTAGTGCCCCTTTCACGGAGCGCACCCGCCGCCATGGCAGCGTGGAACCCGGTCATGAGCATGGCGGCGCCGTCCACCATGGCCGCGTCGACTACCTGGCCTCTGCCCGACCGTTGCGTCTCGAGCAGGCCGCAGAGCACACCGACGACGAGCAGCATGCCGCCGCCGCCGAAGTCGCCGCCCAGGTTCAATGGCGGGACGGGGGCTTGGCCGGGCCGGCCGATGTGAGCCAGGCACCCGGCCAGGGCGATGTAGTTGATGTCGTGTCCGGCGGCCTGGGAATACGGGCCTTCCTGGCCCCAACCGGTCATCCGCCCGTAGACCAGACGAGGATTCCGCTCCAGACAGATGTCGGGACCCAGGCCCAGCCGCTCCATGACGCCCGGGCGAAAGCCTTCGATGAGGCCATCGGCCTGCTCGATGATGCGCAAGACGGTTTCGACGCCCTCGGGCGACTTGAGGTCGACTGCGATCGACTTCCGTCCCCGGGCCAGAAGGTCGCTCGAGGGCTGGTTGGGCTCGCCGTCTCTGACGTTGGCCGAACGGTCGATGCGAATCACGTCGGCGCCCATGTCCGAGAGCAGCATGCCGCAGAACGGTCCGGGGCCGATGCCCTGCAGCTCGACGATTGTGTACCCGGTGAGCGGTCCGCTCATGGCTCCTCCTCGTGACGTCGCGCCCGACCGTAGCCGCTGGGGACCCGGCGCCGAACTGTGGGACCATCTGCGCTGGTCATCGCGCGTTGGCGGCTGAGGCGGGGCTCGCGCGGCCCCTGCTCTCGGTGAGGAACAGCAACGGAGGGGTCATGGCCGACGTCCGACAGGGCCGATGGACAGCGGAGATCGAGGGCGACTTCGTCGTGTTCCTCATCGGCGCCCGGTTCGACAAGCTGCACCCGGTGCGCACTTTGCGCGACCTGGGCGGGCGCAAGGGCATGCAGCACATGCTGAACTACCTGATAGAGCAGCCGGAGAAGGGCTTGCTCGCTTATCAGATGGGGCTGCCGGTCATCGTGCAGTACTGGCGGTCGTTCGAGCACCTCGAGGCGTTCGCCACCAACAAGGACGATCCGCATCTGGAGGTGTGGCGCAACTACTGGCGCCGGGTCGGCCGCAGTGCCCGTAGCGGGATCTGGCACGAGACCTATCTGGTGCGCGCGGGCGAGTACGAGGCGGTCTACGGCAACATGCCGCCGTTCGGTCTGGCCAAAGCCGGGAGGGCGTTGCCGCTGGCAGAGGCGGTGAACGCGCGTCAGCGTCTGCGCGTCAAGGGCTGAGATTGCGCTTGAATTTTCACGCTGCGTGCCTGCTCGACCACTACCCGCACATGCCAGTCGGTCGGTGGACGTCGAAAGTCGGCACCGGTTGCAGCGAATCGACGTCGAATCGTTGAACCAGTTGGATCGATGCACCAGTCGGGCGAATTCGACGGTCCGAACCGATATAGACCAATTTCTTGCTTGGCAACAAGGCCCAGCCCAGCGATCAGACCCGCAAGCGCAAAGACCCAGCTCAGGCGTGGTGCGGGATGGCCGCCGTCAGCTCGTCCCGGAACGCGGGATGCGCGATCCCCACCAACGCCTCAGCCCGTTGCCGCAGGGTCAATCCGCGCAGATCGGCGACGCCGAATTCGGTGACCACCAGCCCCACGTCCGAGCGAGGCGTGGTCACCACGCCGCTGTCCAACCGGTCGACGATCTTCGATGACGTGCCGCGGCGGGCGGTCGACGTCAGGGCGATGATCGGCAGACCCCCCGGCGAGCGAGCGGCTCCTCGCAGGAAGTCTCCCTGACCGCCGATGGCCCCGAGGTGCAGACCGGCCACCTTTTCGGCGGCCACCTGACCGGTGAGGTCGATCTCCAGCCCGGTGTTGATGGCCATGAGCTGCGGAATCGCCGCCAGAACCTCGGGATCGTGGGTGTAGGAGTAACCCCGCAACTCGACGCCGCCGTGCTCCTCGACGAACCGGTAGAGCTGATCGGTGCCATAGAGGGCGGCGGCCGTGTTCACGCGGGCGGGATCGATGGCGCCGGCCTCGACCAGGTCGACGTAGGCATCCGGCAGCAGCCCGGAATGGACGCGCAGCCCGCGCCGTCCGGCCAGCGCGGCCGAGATGGCGTCGGGCAGCCGGCCGATACCGAACTGCATCGTGGCCCCATCGGGCACCAGGTCGGCAACCCGGCGAGCTACTTGTAGCTCGGCCTCGTCCGGTACGGCCCGCGGGAGTTGGATCTGAGGTCTCGACGTGGCCACGGTCGCTGCCAGCTGGCTGCGATGGACCCGGTGGGGACTGGCGATACGAGGCAGCTGCTCGTTGACCTCGGCGATCACCGTGCGGGCCAGGTCCAGCCAGTCCGGCAGCCATTCGATGGCGATACCGAGCGAATGCCACCCGTCGCCGTCGGCCGGTGTGACCTGGATGAACAGCACATCAACCGCCAGCATGCCCTGGCGAAAGAGCCGCGGCACTGCGGAGAGATGCACGGGCAGCACGTCGAGGGCGCCGGCCCGGGCCAGGCTGGCCAGGTGTCCGACGCCCCCGATGGAAACCATGCGGATGTGCTCGCGATGCTCGGGCCGGATGGCGTCGTCGTAGGTGTTGCCGCAGAACGCGGTCACCGGCCCGAACTTCTCGCATTGCGCGGCCAAGGCCCTGGTCAGCGCGACCGGCTCACCTGCTATCTGGCCCCAGCAAATGGTGTCGCCGGGGCGAATGAAACCCGACAGGTCGATGTCGGCGGGTGGTGTGTCCGGCAGGCGCACGGCGGGCGGCCCTGGCGCGCTCAGCTGGGCTGGCGCTTGCCGTAGTTCTTGAACGTGTCGCCGATGGAGGTGGTGATCGAGTTGACCTTGTTGCGCCCCTCCAACAGCCTCGGAGCCTTGGACTCCAGATCGGCCACGGTCCAGCGGCCATCGGTCACCACGATGTTCTCGTCTGCCAGCGACCAGCCGCCGTAGAGGCCCACCTCGTTGGCGCCCACGTGGAACACGCCGCCGTTGAAGGGGCAATCGGCCGTGGCCAGGTAGGCGACCAGCGGGCTGATGTTCGCCGGGTCGTAGAGGTCGAACTTGCTCGGGTCCTCCGGTGCAGCCACGAGGTCGCCGAGGCCTGGCGTCTGCAGGGTCATGCGGGTACGGGCGACGGGGGCGAGGCAGTTGGCCCGCACGCCATAGCGGCTGAGCTCGAGCGCCATGACCAGCGTGGCCGCCGCGATACCGGCCTTGGCAGCCGTGTAGTTGGTCTGGCCCGGGTTGCCGAGCATGGCACCCGAAGCCGTGTTGACGATGCTGGCCTTGACCGGCTCGCCAGTCTCCTTCGACTTCTCGCGCCAATAGGCCGCCGCCCAGCGAGACGGCACGAAGTGGCCCTTGAGGTGGACGGCGATGACCGCGTCCCACTCCTCTTCGGTCATGTTGACCAGCACGCGGTCGCGCAAGATGCCGGCGTTGTTCACCAGCACGTGCAGGTCGCCGAAGGCCTCGACCGCCGTATTGATCAGCCGCTGGCCGCCTTCCCAGGCCGTGACCGAGTCGGTGTTGGCGACGGCCTCGCCACCCATTGCCTTGATCTCGTCGACGACCTCTTGGGCCGGACCCGCGTCCGCACCGGTGCCGTCGACGTTGCCGCCGAGGTCGTTGACCACGATCCTCGCGCCTTCGGACGCCATGAGGAGGGCGTGCTCCCGCCCGATGCCCCGGCCCGCGCCGGTGATGATGACCACTCGTCCGTCAAGAGAACCCATGGCGGGCGAGGGTAGCCTCCCGGTTTGCGGCAACGCCCAGCCAGCTCTCCCGCGCTGCGGCGGTCGGCCGGGCGGGCGGAAGAAGCGGCTGTCGGTGCAGTTCAGACGACCCGGTGGAGCAGCTCTTCGCCTTGGGCGAGGCGACCGACGTTCTCCATGCCGACATCCAGGCAACGAGCCATCGTCTCGCGGGTCAGCCACGCAACGTGGGGCATGAGCACGACATTGGGCAGTGACAGCAGCGGACTGTCGCGGTCGACGGGCTCCTCCGCGAACACGTCGAGGCCGACTGCCCGGAGTCGACCGGTCTGCAAGGCGTCGACCAGGGCCTCCTGCTCGACGAGCCCGCCTCGGGCCGTGTTGACGAAGACGGTGCCCGGCTTCAGTAGGTCGAACCGCCGCTGGTCGATGATTGCTCTGGTCTCGTCGGTGAGGGGCAGGTGCAGCGATACGACGTCGGCCTCGGCCAAGAGCTCATCGATGGGCCGCCAGCCCTTGCGGTCCGAGCGTCTCGAGTGGTGCAGCACCGAGGCGCCGAGCGCTCGCAAGACCTGGTCCAGGCGCTGGGCGATATCGCCATAACCCACCAGTCCGACGGTGCGGCCGGCCAGCTCGCCCATGGTGTCGGCCAGGAGCGGGTCGGTGGGCCAACCGTGGCCGCCGGTCGTGCGAGCGTGCCAGTCGGGGAGTCGACGCAGCGCTGCGAGCATCAGGAGCAAGGTGGCTTCGACGACCGCCGGCG
>JAXDQG010000357.1:0-4907 GCA_034667945.1 Acidimicrobiia bacterium
TTCGATGACGGCCCAGGATGTGCGTGACCGTCTCGGTGACCGGTTCCGGTTGCTGGCGGGTGCGCGGCGCGGTCTGGAGCGTCATCAGACCCTGCGCCAAGCGGGGCTTGGTCCTATGACCTGCTCGACGAAGAAGAACGCGCAGTTCTGCAGCGTTGCTCGGTATTCGCCGGCGGCTTCGACCTCATTGGGGCCACGCACCTCAACGACCGCCTCGACGAGTACGACGTGCTCGACATCTTGGATTCGCTTGTACGCAAATCGCTCATCACGGTCGAATCCATTGGAGGGCATGCCCGCTACGGCATGTTGGAGACAATCCGCCCATACGGCGAGGAGAAACTCGCGGCCAGCGGTTCAATCGACGCAATTCGCGATCGTCATGCCCGCTACTACGCCGGCCAGGCTGTCGCCCATTGGGAGTTGTGGGACGGCCCCGACCAGAGTGTCGCGCTCGACTGGCTCGATGTTGAGTTGGCGAATCTGCGGGCCGCGTTCCGCTGGGCTGCAGATCGGGCTGATCTCGTGACGGCCACGGCTGTCGCTTCACACGCCACCATGTTGGGGTGGGCGCTGCAGCACTTCGAGCCGGTTGGCTGGGCCCAGGAGATCTTGCCCGCTGTCATCACGGCGGACGTGCCGCAACTACCTCGTCTCTACACCGCCGCCAGTCTGTGCTGCTACGCCGGTCGCCCCGACGATGGCCTCGCCTTCGCACGGGCAGCAGTTGCATTGGAAACCGACGCTCGCTACGACGCTTTTGAGAACCGGTGGAGCAGTGTGTGGCAGGCCTACGCCCACGTGTATGCGGGCCGGTTGGAGTCTGCGCTGGCGATACTCGCCGCTCTGGCGGAAGAGACGGGACCCGGTCACATTTACGGTGGTTCGCAGACCCGATTGCTGGCGCATCTCGGGAGAAGCGATGAGGCGATGGCGATAGCTGCCGACAGCGTGTCAGCCGCGCGAGAACGCGCGAACCCGTTCCTGGTTGCCGAAGCACTCAACGCGTACGGACTCGCCTGCACGGCAAAGGATCCGATCCGTGCTCTGGAGGTCTTGCGTGAAGGGCTTGCCTTTACCCGCCACCAGCGCCTGCCCTTCTGGGAGAGAACCCTCGCGCGAGATGCGGCCCGCCTTGAAGTGGTCTACGGCGATCTTCAACAAGCGCTCACGATGTATGAAAGCGCAATTGATTCGTTCTATCAGGCTGGCGACCTTTTCAATCTCGCTGTCACCTTGAGCAATCTCGCTTCGTCTCTTTACCACCTGGAGCACCCCGAAATCGCTGCCACGATCTGCGGCACGGCAAGCCGCCTTGCGGTCATTCGCGGCACTCTTTCGGACCGCCTGCGCGCCCTACTGGGAGATGGTGCTTACGAGCGATTCGCGGCGGTCGGTGAGGCGATGCAACCCGCTGAAGCCGTGCGCTACGCGAGGGCGCAGATCGAACTCGCTCGTCAAGATCACGCGGTCGAGGGAACACACCCTCCACCTGGAGTGTGAGGAGTCACCGTGGAGATCGATGCGGGATTGGATGCGGTCGGGCTCGCCTACGACGTCGAGGCGCAGGTCGCGGTCGACGCCGCCAAGCTTGGGTACGGGCGTTTGTGGACCGGCAGCCTGGGCGACCCGTTCCAGACCTGCGCGCTGCGCTGGGCCGAGTCCCGCTCCGCCGTGCCTGGAGGTATCGGCACCGCCATCGGCGTCCTGCCGATCGGCATCCGCAGCCCGGCCGACCTGGCGTTGAGCGGCGCAGCGCTCAGTCGCCTCAGCGGCGGACGCTTTATTCTTGGCATCGGCGCGGGCAACACCTACGACCCCCGCTACCGGCGAACCTGGGGCATCACGGAACGGTCCCCTCTGGCCATCATGCGTGCCTATCTCACGACCATGCGGGCCTTTCTCGCCGGCGAGCGCGTGACCTGCCACGAACACGGCCTCAGCTACGACAACGCCCGGCTCCCGGCGGAGCCGTCCCCGACGCCGCTCTACGTGGGCACGGTCGGGCCCGAGATGGCCAAGCTCAGCGGCGAACTCGCAGACGGCGTCTATCTCAGCTGGTGCACGCCGGAGAACGTGACAGAGATGCGGGCCTACATGGTCGAGGGCGCCGTCCGCACCGGCCGCGACCCGGAACACACTCAGCTGGCCGCCTCGGTGCGGGTCTGCGTCGACGACGACGTCAGCGTCGCCCGTCGGGCGTTGGCCGCCGCACTATTGCCCTACGTCCTCGGCTGGGACGGCAACCCGCCGCCACCGTTCCGGGCGAATTTCGAACGCATGGGCTTCGGCAAGGAGGTCGCGGAGATCGACCGGATGAAAGCGAGTGGCCTCGACCGCCAGCAGCTCATCGAGGAATTCCCGGAGCGGATGCTGCAGGGCTTGGGCTACTTCGGCCCACCCGCCGGTGCTGGCGATGCCGTCCGCCGCCGAGCCAAAGATGCCGACATCGCGGTCGTCCGCCTCGTCCCGGCTCGGGCCGGCAGCGTCGAGAGCATTCACGCCATTCTCGAGGCCTGCCGCCCGGACACGGCCGCGCCGGCACCCGCTGACAGCTAGGGCACCGCTTTCGGACCTGCCCGTGAAGGGCAGTCGCAGACTGCCTCAGTCGCTCAGCGGAAGCATGTATCCGTCACGAATTTCGTTGCTGAACATCTCGTCGACGCTCCACCACTTCCACTTGGTGGGAGTCAGCCGGATGATCGAGTTGTCGCCAACACGCATCCGGCCGCCTACTCTCGGGTCGGCCATCCCCTGGGCCGTCATGTAGCGGGCCATGATGCGCTCCCGCAACGGTTGGACTTCGCCAGGCTCCGTGATGAGTTGGGCTGGTCCGGATGTGGATGCGCCGCGCCAGGCTCTCCGCCCACGACTATCTACGACCAGCGAGGCGGTGCGAGTCCGGACAACGTTTTTCGCCTTCACGGTCGAGTCGGCCGTCTGCATGTAAACGAAGTCTCCTTCGAGCAGATACCACACGTTGGCGAGGTGCACGGAGCCGTCACGGTTGGTCGTCCCCAACACGGCAACGTGCCTGCCCGCAAGGAATTCACGAACAATGGCATCCATCGAACCCTCCTTCGGCCCGCTTAAAGCTAATTGATGACCGGGACGAACGGTCTTGGCCGGTGGCGGCGTTCGGTGTGGAGAGGGCGATGCGCGTGGGTCTGAGCCTTGTCCATGGGCAGTGCCGGAGGCCGGCAATTCCGACCTCCGGCAACAGCCATAATCCCGCTTTGTCCGAGCTATCGAACGTGGAGCGACGCTGCTACTGCTGCGGGATCAAGCCAAGCTGCTGCAGCGCGGTGACGCCGTCGTCGATCCCGATCTCCTCGGTGATCCGGCCGTTCTCGACCTTGAGGACGCTGGTGCCGGTGAACACCATGGTCCTACCCGTTGCGGCAGGAAGCGCGCCGACAGGAAGATCGTCGAAGGCGTCACCCGTGTGCGTGCCGCCGCCCTTCCAGCGACCGACCACGTAGTCGCCTTCCGCAATGAGGTCGGCGGTGCCAGCAAATCCCAGGTCGGGGAAGGCGGCCCGGAACTTCCGGGCGAACTCGCGAACCTGCTCTCGACCGCGGCAAGGGGCGTGCATGGAGTACTCGAAGCGGATGGCAGGAGCCGCCAGATCGTCGATGACGTCAGGGTTGTAATCGGGGCCCCAGAACTCGGTGAACCAGCGACCGACGATTGCCTTGTTCTCTTCAGCGGACATGCTTTCTCCTTGGGTATTTGGCTATTTGGCTTTCTTAGCGCCGACCTACGCGGGCCTAAAGCAGGTGGCGGCGCAGGAATTCGAACTCGTCGGCGACGACCGCTTCGTGTTCGGGGCCGTCGTAGATGTCGAAGTGGTCGAGTCCGGGATAGACCCGCAACTCACCCTGCGGGGCACTGCGTGCCGCGTCGATTGCCGGACCGGGCTTGGCGACCTGGTCATCTGCGGCGACGCACACCAGCCAGGGGCAGTGCAGCGTCTCGGCGTGGCCGATCGGGCTGTACGCCGGTCCGGACAGCCATCCCGCGGACACCCGGTTCCTCCAGCGGGAGTCCTCGCCGATCGCCACGATGTGGCGCCAGCCGGCCTCGGCTCCGGGCGCCCGGATGAACGCGGCCTCGTCGGGCTGCCCGACCGCCGGCAAGTAGCCGTCTTCGGCGGCCACAGCCAGCATCTTGGCCACCACGTCCGGGTTGCCGGTGTAGGTCTGGCTGTCCCGGTCCAGGAACGGAACCTGACTCACCACCGCGGCGACACGAGGATCCTCGGCGCCGGCGGCGAGCGCGTTGCCACCACCGAGCGAGGAGCCGCACGTGGCCACACGGTCGCTGTCGATGCCCGGCAACGAGCGGGCGAACGCGATGGCGGCGCGCCAGTCGTCCATTTGGCGCTCGGGCTCGAACAGGTCCGCTTCGCCTTCGCTGTCCCCGAAGCCGCGGTGATCGAACAGCAGCGCCGCGATACCGGCGGCGGCGAAGCGCTGGGCGAAGGGGCCCAAGCGGTCACGACGGGTCCCCGACAAGCCGTGGGCCATCACGACGATCGGCGTCGTCGACCCGGAGTCACCTGCCGGGTAGAACCACGCTGCGCAGGATTCGCCGCTCGAGGAGAATTGCAGGTCTCTACGGTCCATACCCAGGCAGACGAGCGGACCCGCCTCGTATGTGAGGTGCTCGTTCCGGTATCTCGAGATCTGGCGTGCGTCCGTGGTATCGGTCAGCCGGCTGTTTCTCTGGGCCACGTCCAGGCGTAGTAGGCGATGGCTGAGCGTCTTGTACGCGCTGACCATCATCGGAGGCGCGATTGGCGAGTGGAACTACTACATCCTCGGCAGCACGGTGGAAGTCGCACAGCTCGCTGCCATCGCCTACTACGCCTGGACGTGGCCCAGAGAAACAGCCGGCTGACCGAT
>JAXDQG010000358.1:0-13668 GCA_034667945.1 Acidimicrobiia bacterium
CTCGTTCTGTCAGCAGGTCTTTCAGTCGCGTGAATGGATCGCAGCCGCGCAGAAGCGGGCGCCCCTCCCCCGAGCCCACCCGCTGGGCCAGCACGGTTATCGGTGCATCCAACCACACGACCTCGGCGCCGTCGCGCAGCAGGTGCCGATTGCGCTCAACGAGGACAGCGCCACCTCCGGCACCAACGACGAGCGGCTCGTCAGACGCGAGCAGACCGGCCAGCACCTCGGTCTCGAGCGCCCGGAAGCCAGCCTCGCCCTGCTGGGCGAAGACCTCTTAGATCGACACGCCGGCCCTGGCGGTCAACTCGTTGTCAGCGTCGACGAAACGGACACCCAAGCGTGTGGCCAGCACCGGCCCCACCGTGCTCTTGCCCGAGCCCATCATCCCCACGAGCACCACGTGCCGACCGACCACGGCCGGAAGCCTACTGGTCGGCGGCTGGGCGCCCTTGCGCCCTCGGAGGTCGGGCGATCAGCGTGGGAGGGCGACGAGCGTCGGAATTGACGGGGCCGCGAGCAGGACCACCACGGTGCCGAGCGCCAACCACGGGCCGAAGGGGTACTGCACACCACGCCCCCGGCTGATCAACAGGGCGATGCCGATCACTGAGCCCAGTAGACAGGCCACGATCAGGCCGAAGAGCACAAGCAGCACGGCAGACGAGTAGCCGCTGGCCGCCCAGCCGATGAAGAGCCCGAGCAAGACGGCCAGCTTGACGTCGCCGAACCCCATTCCCGCGGGGCTGGCCAGATGTGTGAGGAAGAGGCCGCCGAAGTACACGGCGCTGCCTAGCAGCGCGAAGCCGACCGAGCGGGGCCGACCGTCCCGCAGCGAGATGGCGACGATCAGCGGCAGCGCCACCGCCACGGCGGGGAAGACCAGACGGTTGGGGATGAGAAGGTGCTCGAAGTCCACCGCCGCCACCACGACGAGTAGGGCGAAGAGAGCCAGGTGAGGGACAAGGCGGCCGGAGGGGCCCCAGCGGAGCGCGGCCGAAGCGAAAAGCACGGCGCAGCCGATGCCGCAACCCACGGCCCGGGGGCCGGCTGACAAGCCGCCAGCGGTGACCTCCGACCAGGAGGGGTAACGCTCGTGCAGCACACCGGACGCCCTTGCCAGGAAGGGTCCCAAGAGCAGTCCCACGACGGCGCAGACAGTGGCAAGGAGAGCGTTCACTACCACTGTTGTCGGCCGTTCAGCCCATGGAGTTGAGTGTCACCCGGCAGGGCCGGACGGGGCCTGCCGCTTACCGACCCAGGCCCAGCGGGCCATGGATCAGCGGCGGGAACGACCCTCGAACAGACCGCTCGAGCGCTTTACCGCCTCACGGGCGCGATCGCTCAGGTTGAAGAGCTGGCGCTCGATGTTGGCAGGATCCTCGTCGCCCCCCTGGGCATTTGGGCCGCTCGTCGCAGCGGGCTCTGCCATACCGACGGGCGGAGGCGGAGGCGGCGGGGGCGGGGCGATGCGCTCAGGAGCGGGACCGTCGAACCAGGCGGAAGCGGCTGGCCAGCCCTCGTTGCTTCCCGTAGGGGCCGGGGGAGGCGGCGGAGGTGGCGGAGCCGTCGACTCGAAGATCGTCCGGGCGCGAGCCGCTTCGTCGCTGATCGGCCACCCCGGCGTAGGGTCCGAGCCAGGCTGGACCTCCCCGCGGGATGGCTGGGTCTCGGCGCCTGGTTCGGCACCCGGTGCGAGCGGCGCCTCGGCCTCAGTGCTGGGCTGTGCGTAGGCCTGGGCGGCATCGCCGTAGCCCTCGTAGCCATAGGCGGGGGGCGCCGGATAGCCGGTCTGCTGGCCATAGTCGCCGTACGCCGGCTGCTGCTGGCCGTACTCACCGTACGAAGGCTGGCTGTACTCGCCGTACGCCGGCTGTTGGCCGTAGTCGCCATAGGCCGGCTGCGGCTGCGCGTAGTCTCCGTAGGCCGGCTGCGGCTGGCCGTAGTCCCCATACGCGGGCTGCTGCTCACCACCGTCGCCATAGGTCGGCTGCGGCTGGCCGTAGTCCCCATACGCGGGCGGCTCCTGGCGAGCGTCGCCATAAGTCGGCTGCTGCTCACCACCGTCGCCGTAGGCGGGTCCGCCCGCTGGTGGGCCTACCCGGGTCGACTCGCCGTAGGCACCCTCGGCTGCCGAACCGACGTACTCGGTGCCCTCGGAGCTGGCGACGACGCCATTCTGGCCGGTGCCGGACATACCGGTCTCGCTGGACCCGTTGGTGTCGGCTGAACTGGTGAGACCAGCTTCCGGGCGAACGCCCGCGGGCGGGGCGGCGCTGCTCTCGGCGGGGGGCGGCGGCGCGAAGGTGGTATAGGCCGGCGGTCCCGCTGTGGGGACGGGCGGCGGCGAGGTCTGCGACTCAGCGCTGCCGTTGTCGGGCGAGGTGGGCAAGCCCAACGAGCTGGCCAGGGCGTCGAGCCGACGGCGAGCACCACCTTCGCCAGTAGAACCCTCCTGATCGCCCTCGTCCTGAGTAGTGGATAACGAGGTGGCGATCGGGCCCGAGCCACTCATCGCGCCGGCGTGCTCGTCGCTCTGCGTCTCTAAGTCTGCCGGGGCCTCCACGGCTCGGGAGGGCTCGTCGTCATCCAGTAGGGACGGCGGCGGAGCATCTGGGACGGTGAGCGTGGATGCGGACGACGCGGGCGCCTCGTTCGATCCGGTGTCGGCCGGCGGCGCGCCGACGTCGACAACGCCGAGATTCAACAGGTCGTTGACCGCTCGGTAGACCGGGAGCTCGCCAAGGGCGAGGACGTCACCGAGACCGGCCACGGAACGGCCGGAACCGATGGCCTTGATTCCACGCCAGTGCTCCGAGCCGATGGTCACAGAGCCGTCCGGCAACGAGTCGCGCAGGCTGAGCCAGGCGTCAATGGAAGGGATGGACTGCTCGAGCTCGCGGAACTCCGAAACCATGGCCTCGGCGTCGTGCAGGGCGGTCTCGATGGCGATGGGCTCGGTTGGCTGGGTGGGCGAGCGGTCGAGCTCGAACCGGAACGAGCCCCGATCAAACCGCAGGAGCTGGAACAGCACGTCGGCCGGCTGGTCGGCGTAAGGAGTGTTGGGGCTCTCGGCGCTGAGGATGTTGCCGCTGTCGACCCACACGGTGCCCGAACGCGACGGCCCCTGGACCTGGAGTCTTCCTGACTTGCTCGTCGCAGCCAACAGACGGAGGACGTCAGCGATAGCGAACGTCTCGATCGTTCCTTGCAGCGACACCATGCCTCCAGTCCTCCGGCTGAACCGGGAATTGCCGCTCAACGAGTCACGTACAAGATAGCCGCGCGGTCTGATTCACCTTACCGGCACTTCATGGTTTGTGCTCAGGCGCTCCTGCCGACCGCCGAGCCAGTTCGTCGAGCACGGCTGCTCGCATAGCGCTGATAGGTGCAGGCTCGCCGGTCCAGAGCTCGAAAGCTAGTCCAGCTTGGTGCAGGAGCATACCCAAACCGTTCACGGCCACTGCGCGGCGGAAAGTAGCGGCCTCGAGCAACGGCGTTCGATCGGGGTGATAGATCAAGTCGGCGACGACCTGTCCGGGAGAGAGCAGCTCCGGATCAAACGGCAATTCCGCGTGATGGACGCCCCCTCCCGCCATACCGACAGGCGTGGCGTTCACGATCAGATCAGCCTTGGCAACGGCGTCCGCAGCCACCACGCGGCCGACTTCTCCGGCGAGGGCCGCGGCCGACCGGGCTCGCTCAGGGGTGCGGTTCACCACGCCGATGTCGCTCGCCCCGGCGCCGGCGAGAGCCAGGATGACGGCTCGGGCCGCGCCGCCGGCGCCCAAGACAACGCAGCGCCGGCCGGCCGGATCGAAGCTTGCGTCTTCCGCCAGAGATCGCAAGAAACCTTCACCGTCGGTGTTTTCGCCGACGAGCAAGTGTTCCTGTCGAATCGATGTATTCGTAAGGGAATTACTTCCGTCAGTGGGATAATTCCCCGGAACTGATGTTGCTTCTCTTCGCACGCAATTCACCGCTCCGAGGCGAGCAGCAACGGGCGACAGTTGGTCGACCGCTGCAGCCACATCAGCCTTGTGTGGCATGGTCACCGAAAGCCCCTCGATGCCCAGCGCGCGCATTGCTTCGATCGCGCCGACCGCGCCCCCCGCGTCCACTTCGAACGCGACGTAGACCCAATCGAGCCGCAGCGCCGCAAACGCGGCATTGTGCAAGGTCGGCGACAGCGAATGACGCACCGGCTGACCGATGACAGCAGCGAGATGGGTCGTGGCCGTGGGCAGTTGCATCAGCCCAGGAGACCGTCGGCTTCGGCCTTGGCGACCGCCCGGTTGAAGTCTGAAAAGCTGTCGGTGAAGTAGTGATGCCCGTCCGCGCTGGCCAACACGTAATACAGCCAACTCCCGCTCTCCGGATGGAGGGCGGCCTCGAGAGAGGCCCGACCGGGCGCGGCGATGGGTGTGGGCGGGATGCCCTTGTGGAGCCGGGTGTTGAAGGGCGAGTCGGTCTCCAGATCACTCTGCGTGAGCGTTCGCCCGGCCGCGTTGACGGCGTAGGCCGTGCTGGCGTCGATGTCGAGGCGCATGTCTGCGCCAAGACGGTTGTAGATGACCCGGGCGATCTTGGCCCGGTCCTCAGGGACGCGGGCCTCACGCTCGATCAGCGAGGCGATGGTGATGACCTGGTAGGGGGTGTAGCCGAGCTTGGCCGCACCGGCCTCGAGCTGCACCTCCTTGCCCACCTCGTGGAATTGGGCGACCATCTTCTCAACGGCGGCCTGCTCGGAGTCGGCCTCCTCGAAACGGTAGGTGTCGGGGAAGATCAAGCCCTCGAGCGTGTTCGTGTCGGGCGGCTGGTACAGCGAGCGCACCTTGGAGAGGGCTTCCTGAATCCGCTCCGCCTTGAACCAGTTCACACCCTTGGCCAGGCGGTCGGCGATGTCCGGAAGCACAAGGCCCTCGGGGAAGGTGACCTGGGCGTACGCCACCGGGACGGGGCCCTTGAGCAGCGCGGCCAGGGCCTCGGCCATCGACGAGTGCCGGTTGAAGAGGTACGTGCCTGCCTGGAAACGACCGTCCGCGCCCTCGCCCTTGAAGCGCACGTACTCCTTGAAGATGCTGTCATTCCCGATGACGCCCTCGCGGTGTAGCAGCGCGGCGATCCCGCCCACCGAGGCGCCCTCAGGGATGGTGAGGGTGACGGCGGCCCCCGGCGGACCGGGCGGGTCGACCTGGCGGAGCACCCACCAACCGCCGACGCCGAGCGCCACCAGGGCGAAGATCACCAGGATGCCGGCCGACAGGACGACGCGCCGCAGGAGGCCGGGCTTGCGAGGCACGCGCACGTAATCCCGGTCGTCGTACTGCTCGAACTGGACAAAAGGCTCGTAGCCGTCTTCGGTCACCGCCTCGGGCAGCGCATCGGCCGGCACCGGCTTGGGAGCGCTGGGCCCAGCGGCCGCGCGGCGCCCGGCTGGACGGGGGCTGGCCTCGGTTTGCCCCGGGTCGGAACCGTTGTCGGTCTGGCGTCGACCGCTGCCCACCCAGGCAGGCGCCTCCAGCTCATCCTCGTTGCGGCCGCTCAACCGGTTGTCTCCGGCCTCGTCGTACTGCGACGTCATGACTGTTGTGCGCTCCCTCCACGCCGCTGGGCATCGAGCCAGGCCTGCAACATGACCGACGCAGCCACTTTGTCCACCACCCGGCGGCGGGCTTGGCCCCTCACGTGCTGGGCTTGGAGGTCTCGTTCGGCGCTGACCGTCGTGAGGCGCTCGTCGAAGGTCTCGATGGGCACCGCGACGACCTTAGCCAGACGGGCGATCTCCTCACGCGTCATGCGGGCGGCGGGGCCCTCCGAGCCATCCAGGGAGATCGGCAGCCCGACGACGATGACCGAGACCTCGGCCTCCTCGCCGAACTGGCGGATGCGCTCGTGGTCGCGGCGTTCGTCGCCGCTGCGTTGCACCACCTCATAGGGGGTGGCCAGCGTGCCGGCCGAGTCGGAGAGCGCCAGGCCGATGCGGCGGCTGCCGAAGTCGATGCCGAGCGCGCGCAGGTCACGGCGGTGCCCGCGGGCACCCGCGTGGTCAGCGGCCAGCGAGTGCCCCCCGCACGACCTCGAGGGCAGAGTCGATGCCCTCCACTTCCTTGCCGCCGGCGACGGCCAGCTCGCGCCCGCGTCCACCGCCGCCCTTCACCTGCCGCGCCGCATCGCCGATGAGCTCGCCGGCGTCGAGGCCGCTGTCGGGCGTGACCGCGGCCACCAGGGCCACCCCGCCACCCTCGGCGGCGCCGGCCAGCACGACCGCCCGGATACCCGGTTGGTTGCGAATGCTGCTGGCCAGGTCTCGATAATCGTCGCGCGGCAGCCCATCGATGCGAGCTATGACGACGCCTTCCTGCGCCTGGTCGGCCAGTTCCGTCGCCCGGCCCTGGGCCAGCTTGCGCCGGAGCGTCTTGATCTCGTTCTGGGCGGCCCGCAACTCGGCCATACGGCGTTCGATCCCGTCGACCACCTCGTCCAGCGGCACGCTCAGCTTGTCAGCCGCCTGGCGGAGGGTTGCTTCGCTGTCACGCAGCCTGGCGAGGGTGTCGAAGCCGGTGATGGCCTCGACGCGGCGGATGTTCGACCCGATGGAGCCTTCGGCCACCACCTTGAGCGTGCCGATATCGCCCAGCGCGCGGACGTGGGTGCCGCCGCAGAGCTCGACCGACGGACCGGCCTCGACCACGCGCACATTGTCGCCGTACTTGTCGCCGAAGAAGGCCAATGCCCCCAGCTGCTCCGCCCGCTCCTTGGTGGTCTCGAAGGCCCGGACGGGCGCATTGGAGAGGACCTCGCCCTGCACCAGGTCTTCGATCTCCGCCAGCTGGCCGGGTGTGACCGACTCGTAATGGGAGAAGTCGAACCGAAGGCGGTCGGGTGCCACCAGCGAACCCTGCTGACGGACGTGGTCGCCCAGCACCTTGCGGAGCGCCCAGTGCAGCAGGTGGGTGCCGGTGTGGTTGCGGCGAATGGCGTCGCGGCGCTCGACGTCGACATGAGCGGTCGCTTCCTGACCGGGCTGCACCTCGCCGTCGATGGCCTCCACGCGGTGTCGGACCAGGCCGGGCAGCGCATAGGTGGTGTCGAGCACCCGGACGCGGCCGGTGGAGGTCTCAATCACGCCGGTGTCACCTACCTGGCCACCGGCCTCGGCGTAGAACGGCGTGCGGTCGAGCACGAGGTAATCGCCGACACTGGCCAGAACCCTCGCCGTCGACTCGACGTCATCGCGTGCCAGGTACTCGGTCGGCCCGAACTGCTCGACGAGCTCCTGGTAGTCCTCGAAGTGCTCGTCGGCCTGGACGCCGCGGCGGGCCTCCTTGGCCCGGCGCTTCTGCTGGGCCATGGCGGCCTCGAAGCCGGCCTCATCGACGTCCTTGTCGGCCTCGGTCGTGATCTCCCGGGTGACCTCGAGCGGGAAGCCGTAGGTGTCATGGAGCATGAACGCGGTGTTGCCGTTGAGCACGCCGCCCTTCGGCACCTCGGCCAGCGCCTGGTCGAGCAGCACGTAGCCGGTCCGCAGGGTCTGACGGAAGCGCTCCTCCTCGCGGCCGATCACCCCTCGAACGAAATCGTGCGAGCGGTGCAGCTCGGGATACGAGTCGCCCATGACGTTGACGACGGCATCGACCAGGGTCGGCATCACCGGCCGCTCGACACCGAGCAGGTATGCATGGCGCACCGCCCGCCGCAGGATGCGCCGCAGTACGTAGCCGCGGCCCTCGTTGGACGGGAAGACACCGTCGCTGACCAGGAACGTCGTCGCCCGGGCGTGCTCGATGAGGATGCGGAGGGAGATGTCGCGCTGCTCGTCGTGCCCGTAGGTGAAGCCGGTGACCGACTGGGCTGTCTCTCGCAGGGCCACGAACTCGTCGATGTCCCACACCGAGTCGACGTCCTGCAGCAGGACCAGGATGCGCTCGAGACCGGCGCCGGTGTCGATGGAGGGACGCGGCAGGGGTACGCGAGAACCGTCCGGCTGCTGGTCGTATTGCATGAAGACCAGGTTCCAGAACTCGAGGTACCGCTCCTCGGCCCCGAACTTCGGGCCGCCCTCCGCGCCGTAGGCGGGACCCTTGTCGAAGAAGATCTCGCTGCAGGGGCCGCACGGGCCGGTGTCCCCCGCCTGCCAGAAGTTGTCCTTCCCCATGCGCTGGATGCGGTTGGGGGCGACGCCGACCGCCTCCCGCCATATCTCCTCGGCTTCGTCGTCCGAGTCGTGGACGGTGATCCACAGCCGATCCGGGTCGAAGCCCATGACGTCGGTGACCAGCTCCCACGCCCAGGGAATGGCCTCGGCCTTGAAGTAGTCGCCAAAGCTGAAGTTGCCGAGCATCTCGAAGAAGGTCAGATGTCGCTTGGTGCGACCGATCTCTTCGAGGTCGTTGTGCTTGCCGCCGGCCCGCACGCACTTCTG
The DNA here is from genome assembly GCA_034667945.1 of Acidimicrobiia bacterium. GTDB lineage: Bacteria > Actinomycetota > Acidimicrobiia > Acidimicrobiales > CAIXPF01 > JAXDQG01. The sequence continues at coordinate 8,426 of JAXDQG010000358.1, forward strand.
CACGGTCGTCGCCCGCCGGTACGGCGGTATTTCCTCACCGAGGAAGTAAGGCTTGAACGGCACCATTCCGGCCACGGTGAACAGCAACGTCGGATCGTTGGGGATCAGCGAAGCCGAGGGCACGGCGACGTGGCCCCGTTCCACAAAGAACGACGTGAAAGCGCGACGCAGATCCTTGGCGTCCATCGGTATTTCAGACTAGCTGCCGACCGCCAGCCATCGGCCAGGGTCCTCTTGCGGGGCGGCTCCTGGCTACGTAGTGCGCAATTCCGACCACCGTCCAGAGTGAGTCGCCGGTAACGGCATGGCATTGCAGTCCCCATATCAGTTGCGCCGGTGCCGCGAGCGCTTCGTTGACTCACTAGCGGTGGCGATCAGCCGCCATGCGCCCCTTCAGGCGACGCTCGGTATCGGCCCGAGCCAGACGGGCGTCCTGACGGGCCGCCTGGACCCTGCGGGACGCGCCCGCGACCATGCGCCGCCCCATCTCGGCCGGAGCCAGCGTGGCCGCGGCCCGCCGGGCCTTCCGCCGGGCCCACCACGACCCTCCGAGCCCCATGCCGGCGCCGATCACCATCCATCTCAGCCGTCGCAGCATCAGCCCTCCCTTCGTCTCGAGCGTCGCGCCGCCCGGTCCGAGCGCCGTTTCGAACCCTCGTCGGAGAGTTGCCGTCCGTCGTCCGAGAACGGTGGCGGTGTGCTGCCCGGACCCTGACGCAGACGGCGGGCGCCGACCCGGACGCCGGACGCCAGAGCCGCCGCCTTGATCACCGGGCTGGAGACGGCCAGGTAGCTCAGCCGGGAAGCGTCCTCCAGAGTTGCCGAGATCGAATCGGCCCGGTCGAGCAGGCCGTCGACCCGCCCCAACTCGTGGCGGGCCTCGTCGGCCGCGGCCTGCAGGCTGACCAGCGCCTCGGCCGCCTCCCGATTCACCCGTTCGAGCAGCTGACGAGTCCGGCGGAGGGTCCGAAGCAGCGCCCAGGCCGCGCCGAGCAGCACAGTGGTGGCCGCGACGGCGGCGATGGTCACAACCACGGCCGCCAGGTCGGTGCCGCTCATCGGCGATCGCCCCGATCGTCGGCGCCACGTCCCCGATCACCGGCGCCACCGCCCGGATCGCCGGCGCCACCGCCCGGATCGCCAGTGCCACCGCCCGGATCACCCGCATGGCCGTCCGGATCGTCGGCGTCAGTGTCCCGGCGGTCGGCATGACGGTCCGACAGGTCGACCTGCGGGCCACCGTCTTCGAGCCGCCCATTGGGCCGCCAGCGCGCCGCCAGCCGACCCTCGAAGCCATGTGTCGAGGGGTGGTAGTAGCGTTCCGTCGCCACCGGGTCGGGCCGGTACTGCTGGTCCACCCAGCCCGAAGGGTCGTCGTGGGGATACCGGTAGCCCACGCCATGGCCCAGGTCGGCAGCGCCGCGGTAGCCCGCTCCGCGGAGATGCATCGGAACGCCCGGAGTGGCCACGCTGCGTACCGCCCTGCGGGCCTCGCCGATGGCAGTGGTGATGCGGTTCGACTTGGGGGCAGTCGCCAGGTAGACAACCGCGTGGGCCAGGTTGAGCTGGGCCTCCGGCAGGCCGACGAACTCCACCGCCTGCGCGGCAGCCGTGGCCACGACCAGTCCCTGCGGATCGCCCATGCCGACGTCCTCGGACGCCAGGATCACCAGGCGACGGGCGATGAAGCGGGGATCATCCCCGGCCTCCAGCATGTGGGCCAGCCAATAGAGCCCGGCATCCGGGTCGGAGCCTCTGATGCTCTTGATCAGGGCACTGGCTGCGTCGTAGTGGCCGTCCACCCCGTAGCGCACGGCTTTCGTGCCGATGGCAGCCTCGATGTCGGCCAGGCCCACCCGGGCCCCGGCGCTCCGGGACGCAGCCAGCGCGGCGGCAACCTCGAGCACGCCGAGCGCGTGACGGGCGTCGCCGTTGGCGAGCTCGGCCAGGTGTCCAATGGCGTCGTCGTCGGCCTGGACATCCAGGAACGCCAGGCCTCGGCGCACCAGCTCCGCCACGGCCTGCGGGGTCAGCGGCTCTAGCCGGAAGAGGGTGGAACGGGACAGCAGGGGCGGGTTGACCTCGAAATAGGGATTCTCGGTGGTAGCCCCGATGAGCGTCAGCATTCCGGACTCGACAGCGGGCAACAGTGCGTCTTGCTGCGCACGATTGAAGCGGTGGACCTCGTCCAGGAAGAGGATCGTGCCCTGTCCCCTCTCGCCGAGCCGATGACCCGCCGCCGCGATGACCTCCCGTACGTCCTTTACGCTGGCGCTCACGGCGGACAGCTCAACCAGCTCCGACGAGGAGGCCCGGGCGATGAGGCGGGCGAGCGTCGTCTTCCCGGTACCGGGTGGACCCCAGAGAATCACCGAGGTGAGGCGGTCGGCCTCGACGAGCGCACGCAGCGGGCGGCCAGGCGCCAGCAGGTGGTCATGGCCGACGACGTCTTCGAGCCTCGCCGGACGGAGGCGCTCGGCCAGCGGCGCCCGGGCCGCCAGCTGCCGACCGGCCGCCACGCTGAACAAGTCGGATGGCTGGGCGGGCACAGCGGCGAGGCTACCCTCACTCGCCCGAAGGCCTCGCTCGCCCGAAGGCCTCGCCCGACGGCCCGATGCTGTCATCACACCCCCTCTGGCCTGGGCTCGGCTGGCACCAAACACCCAGCTCGCAGCGGTGGCGATGAAGAGGGCCGCACGTACACTCGCTCCGAACTCGGAAGCGCAAATATGAAGGACCGGTGAGAGTCGTGCTGCAAGCGGCACTTGTTTGGCTGGTCGTTTCCCTTGTGGTCATGGCCGCGCTCTCGGCCTTCGTGTACCTGAGTGGCAGTCGGCGGCGAGGCAGCACCCAACCGACCCAGCTGACGTTCGACGATGCCCAGGTCTACGAGTTCGCCGGCGACCGGCGGCCCGAGCAGTCGGCGCTCCCGACGGACCCGCCGCGGGCCGAGCCGGCCATCACCCATCCCGTCTCCTCCGACAGCGGGGCGCTCGACCGCCTGCTGGCGGGCGTCAAGCTCCCTTGCGGGCTCGAGCGCCTTCGACCCGAGGGCGAGGACGAGACCATCAGCATGGCTTTCGTCACGAGCGGCCACGAGCCCCGCATGGTGGCCGTGTCCGTGGTCGACGAGCTGGAGCGGCTGGGGCTCGATGTGGAGCCGCTGAGCTACACCGAGGCCCGGGTGTGGCGGGACGGCCTCGAACTGGCCGTCACGATCTTCCTCGAGCCCCGCAGGGTCATCCGCAACCGTCGCCCGGCCTTTGGCACCGCGCCGCCGGATTCGGTGGTGATCGAGTTCTCCGTGGTCTGAGCCGGGCGTCCTGTGTGGGGCTCGGACGCGTCTCAGGTGGCACGGGGCAAGAGGCGCAGCCCCAACTCTTGCAGCTGACGGGCATCGAGCTCGGTCGGCGCGCCCGTGAGTGGGTCCAGACCGGACTGCGTCTTCGGGAAGGCGATGACCTCCCGGATGTTCTCCTCGCCCGCGAGCAGGGCGACCAGCCGATCGATGCCGAAGGCGAAGCCGGCGTGCGGCGGTGCCCCGAAGCGGAAGGCGTCGAGCAGGAAGCCGAACTTGCGAAGCTGATCCTCACGGCTGATGCCCAGCAGCTCGAAGATGCGCTGCTGGACATCCGGGCGGTAGATCCGCACCGAGCCAGAGCCGAGCTCCCACCCGTTGAGCACGAGGTCGTAGGCCTGGCTGCGGGCTGCAAGCAGCTGCTCCGCGCCGGGGACGGGCTCGCCGAGGCCGCCCAATGCGGCGAGATCGTCCCGATGAGGCATGGTGAACGGATGATGCGCGGGAATCGGCCCACCGGTGTCGTCATCGATGCCTTCGAAGAGCGGGAAATCGACCACCCAGAGGAAGTGGAGCCCGCCTTCGTTGACCGGAGGCCGTCCGAGGTGCAGCCGGAGCAACCCCAGCACGTGGTTCACCGCCGGGCGCTCGTCGGCCACGATCAACACGAGGTCGCCGGCGGCGGCGCTGCTGCTGGAGACGATGCCGGCCAGCTCCGATTCGCTCAGGAACTTGGCGACTGGCGAGTTCAGCCTGCCGCCCTCCTCCACTCGCATCCAGACCAGGCCCTTGGCCCCCCACTGTTTGGCCTGCTCGACCAAGTCGTCGAGCTGCGAGCGGCTCTTGGACGCCCCGCCGGGCACGGCGATGGCCTTGACGGCCGGTGCCCGGAAGGCGTTGAACCCCGTCTCGGCGAACAGCGGTGTGAGCTCGGCCAGCTCCATGCCGAAGCGCACGTCCGGCTTGTCAGAGCCGAAGCGCTCCTGGGCCTCGTGCCAGGTGATGTCCGGATGGAAGGCGGGACGTGAGCCGGTGGCCTCCTCGGCCGCGGCCGACACGGCTTCGGACACGAAGGCCCGGACCTCCTCTTGCGTCACGAACGACGCCTCGAGGTCGAGCTGGGTGAACTCGAACTGGCGGTCGGCCCGCAGGTCCTCGTCTCGCAGGCACCGGGCCAGCTGGTAGTACCGGTCCATACCACCAACCATGGAGAGCTGCTTGAACAGCTGAGGAGATTGCGGGAGCGCATAGAAGTTGCCCGGCTTCAAGCGGGACGGAACCACGAAGTCGCGCGCCCCTTCCGGAGTGGAGGCGATGAGCATCGGAGTCTCGATCTCGGTGAAGCCCTGGCTCTCCATCGAGCGGCGGATGGCCGAGTTGACCCGGCCGCGGAGCCGCAGGTTTCGCTGCAGACGTTCGCGCCGGAGGTCGAGGTAGCGATAGCGGAGCCGTTGGTTCTCGTCGACGTCGACATGCTCGCTCAGCGGGATGGGCGGCGGCTCGGCGGCCGAGAGCACCTCGACGGTGGCGTCGCCCACCTCAACTTCGCCGGTGGCCAGGCCCGCGTTCTCGGTGCCCTCCGGGCGGGCTCGCACGGTGCCCACCACGCGCACCACGTACTCGCTGCGGAGATCGCTCGCCCCGTCGACCACCACCTGCACCAGGCCGCTGCGGTCCCGCAGGTCGATGAAGGCGAGGTGCTCGCCGTGCTCGCGCCGACGGGCCACCCAGCCGCACAGCGCCACCTGCTGACCGATGTGGCTGGCCCGCAGGTCACCGCAGTAATGAGTACGCATCTTCGTCGACGACACCGCTGCTCCGGAGGTAGAAAGCGACGGCTCACGCTAGCGCCCGGCCACCGATGGTGACGGTGACCACCAATACGCCGCCAAGCTCTAAGCTCCGCCGAATCCCATGAGCAACCAGCGCATCCAACCCCGCACCC
>JAXDQG010000359.1:0-3888 GCA_034667945.1 Acidimicrobiia bacterium
TAGGCGGCCCAGAAGCCGGCGAAGTCGAGCCCGGCGGCGTCGCGGATGACCGGCACCATCAGGGTGCGGGTGCCGTCCTTCTTCTCCAGGTCGACGGCGAGGCCGAGGTTGACCTTCTCGTTGGTGATCTTGCGGGGCTTGCCGTCGGGTCCCTCGACGAAGGTGTTGTTCATCGCCGGGACGGCGTCGGCGATGGCCCGGACCACGGCGTAGCCGATGATGTGGGTGAAGCTGACCTTCCCGCCCCGGGTGCGGGACAGGTAGCCGTTGATGACCTGGCGGTTGATCTCGATCAGCTTGGCCGGGATCTCCCGGAAGCTGGTCGCCGTCGGGACCTGCAAGCTGGCCGACATGTTGGCGACGATGCGAGCGGATGCACCTCGTAGCACCTCGCCGACGGGAGCCGCGGCCGGGGCCGCAGCGGAGGCTTTGGCCGGCGGGGCGGCGGCGGGAGCTGGCGCGCCGTTGCCTCCGGATGGGGCGACGGGGGCCGATGGCGCCGGCGTAGGCGCCGCCGGAGTCAGGCTGGGTGCGTCGGCTTTGTAGTCGGCGAAGAAGTCACGCCAGCTCTCTGGCACCGCCTGGGGGTCGGCGAGATAACGCTCATACATCTCGTCGACCAGCCACGCGTTCGGACCAAGCGTCTGGGAGGTGGATCGCTCGTCAGCCACGTTGGTGCATGGTACTGATCGGGTGATCGGTCAGGTGGTCCGACCTGGTCGAGTCGGGTCTTACTACGCTCCGACCGGCGATGAACGGTGGGCGCGGCTTCGGCGCCCACCCATGTGAACCGGTGGTCGCTGGTGATGCGCCCGCCCATATGGGGAGCTTTCATGGCACGTCGAACGCTCGAGCTCAATCATCCGACGGCCTACGACATCGTGGCCAATGATTTTCACCTGTGCGGCTTCGGCACGGCCTTCGAAGGGATGCCCGGCCGCGCCCGGGTCCTCGACGAATCGGGCACCGTGCTGGCCGACGTGGCCCTGCATGTCCCGGGTTTCGTCGGGGAGTTTGTGGAGTCGGTGAGGCTGCAGGCCACTCCGTCGTCGGCCCGGGGAATGATTCGAATCGAACCGGATGACCCCTCCGACGGTGAGGGTGGCCCGTTGGAGCGGCCCGAGGTGCCGATCACCTTCGGACTGATCCTGATTCCGGGCTACCAGGGCTTTACGTGGTACGAGGTGGTGCCTGGCGATACCCTCTCTGACCTGGCCAAACGGTTTCTCACCGACGCAGATCGCTATCCGATCCTGGCGGAGGCGAACCGCGACTCGGTGAGCGATCCCAATTCGATCCTGGTGGGGCAGCAGCTGCGCATCCCGCTGATCTGAGCAACGCCCCCCGTTGGTGCTTGGGAAGTACCAGGGCGCCGGAGATCCGCCGGTACGGGGTTCGGTTGGCCCGGTAACCTCGCCAGCTTGATGCGCCTTGCCACCTGGAACGTGAACTCCCTCGGAGCCCGCATCCCCAGGGTCGAGGAGTGGCTCGCCGAGATGGAGCCCGATGTGGTCTGCATGCAGGAGACCAAGCTGGCCGACTCGGCGTTCCCGGAGCTGGCGTTCCGCGCCCTCGGCTACGACTGCGTGCACCACGGCCAGGGCCAGTGGAATGGCGTGGCGATCTTGTCGCGGGTGGGGATCGACGATGTGGTGGCCGGCTTCGACGACGCCGAGGAGCCCGACGCTGACGCCCGTCTGTTGTGGGCCACCTGCGGGGGCGTGCGAGTGGCCTCGTTGTACGTGCCGAACGGCCGCACGCTGACCGATCCGCACTACACATACAAGCTGAACTGGCTCGAGCGCCTCCGCGGTCTGCTGGCCGCGCGGTACGACCCCCAGCAGCCCCTCGTGATCTGCGGCGATTTCAACATCGCCCCAGCGGACGCGGATGTATGGGACCCCGAGGCGTTCGTCGGCTCGACGCATGTGTCCGAGCCCGAACGCGAGGCGTTCCGCCACCTGCTCGACTGGGGCATGGTCGACCTGCTGCGCAGCAAGTACGACGACCCGGGGCTCTACACCTACTGGGATTACCGCGCCGGCTGCTTCCACAAGAAGATGGGCATGCGCATCGACCATCTGCTGGCCACAGGGCCGTTGGCCGACCAGTGCGAGTTCGTCTTCGTCGATCGAAACGCCCGCAAAGGTTCGAAGCCCTCGGACCACACGGTGCTGGTGGCCGAGTTCGCCGACGTCTGAGCGCCGCCGCTGCCCGTCCTACGGGGCCGCGAGCGACAGAGCGGCACGCAACGTCACGGCTCGGAAATCTCCACGCTGTGGAGGGCCGCCAGCAGTGAGGGGCCGAGGCGCTGGGCCCGGGCGACCCCGATGCCCGGCAGCTCGGCCAGTGCCTCGACCGTGCTGGGTCGCTGGAGCGCGACCTCGTGGACCGCGGCGTCAGAAAGTACCGCCGCCGCCGGTGCACCCACGATCTGCGCCTGACGCCGCCGCCACCCGTCCACCGCCTCGACCGTGCGATCCAGCTGCCGGGCGACGTGACGCGGGCGTTGCAACCGGTAGGTGGCCGGCGGCGGTACGGCTGCGCTGGCAGTGACCTGTCGGGTACAGGCGGCCTCGACCGAGGCCAGGAACGGTGACGCCTCGCGCTCGTAACGCTCACCGTCCCGGTCGCGTTGCCGAGTCCATGAGCAGGTGAGATGCACGGTGGCCCGGCTCAGGGCCACATGGAGCAGACGACGCTCCTCGGCGATCGCTTCGGGCGTGGAGGCCCGGGCGGTAGGCACGAGCCCCTGTTCAAGCCCGGCCACGTGGACGGCCCGCCACTCCAGACCCTTGGCCGCGTGGAACGTGGCCACCGTGATGCCCGGCGCCTGCCGAGCGGCCGTCGCCGGCCCCACGAGCCAGGTGGCGAACTGCTGCGGAGTACCCGTCGGGTCGACCGCGAGGTATTCGCGCGCCAGCTCGACCAGCAACTGCTGATCGGCGTCTTCCAGCTCGAGCGTGCCACTGGCGGCATCGGCGAGAAGCACGGCAAGGGAGGGCGCGGTGCGCGCCATGGCGGCCAGGGTGGCAAGCTGGCCGCCGCTCGGACGGGCGAGCAGCAGGCGGGCAGGTATCGATCCGGCCCGCAGGGCCTCCACGACCCGCCGGGCCAGGGCGTTCGTGCGTGTGAGAATGGCCTGTGACGACCATCCGATCCCTTCGTGGTAGCGGGCGCGGCTCCAACCGAGGAGCCCGCGAGCCTCGGCGATCTCGTTCTCGAAGCTCGTGACCAGGGGTGGCGGCCCATCCCCGGCCTCGGCGAGCGGCGCCGCCTCTTCGTCCGCCAGCGCCGCGGCTGCAACCGCCACGACCTGCGGCGTGGACCGGTAATTCCGGTCGAGACGCTCGATGACAGCGCCAGGGAAATAGTCCGCGAAGCGAACGAGGTAGCCGGCGTCGGCCCCGTTCCAGCCGTAGATGGCCTGCCGCTCGTCACCTACGACGCACACGTCGTCGCCGTCGCCGAGCCACGCCTTCAGCAGGCGGAACTGCAGGGGATTGACGTCTTGGAACTCGTCGACGAAGAGGTGTTGGAAGCGCCACCGCTGTGCGGCGGCGAAGCCAGCGTCAGTTTCGAAGGCGTGGGCGCACCGGGCCAGCAGATCGTCGAAGTCGACCAGGTGGGCTCGTTCGCAGGCCTCCTCATAGCGGGCGAACATCCGGTTGGTGGCGCCGAACCCGCCGGGCGGTCGCCTACCGGCGCCACGGCTGGCCCGGACATAGCTGCGAGGGTCGAGCCCGCGGGCCTTGGCCCACGACAGCTCACTCTCCAGCCGGGTGCGCTCTGCCGACGACAGGCTCGGGAACAGGCGGACCAGGTAGCTGCGGCGGTCCACCAACAGCTCCGGCTCTTGCAGGCGGCGGCCCGACCAGTAGAGGCGCA
>JAXDQG010000360.1:0-15472 GCA_034667945.1 Acidimicrobiia bacterium
TGCACTTGCGGCACACCGGCCAGATCGACCTCGCCGTCGACGAGCCCGACCAGGCCTACGACGCCATCCGCCGATTTCTCTCCTATCTGCCGCCGAACGCCTGGACGCCGGCCGCTCGAGGGACACCCGCCGGTCAGATCGAGCCCGACCCCGAGATCCCCGAGTTGATTCCTCGCCGGCGGACCCGGGCCTACGACGCTCGCCGGCTGGTCGCCCGGCTGGTGGATGGGGGTCAATATCTCGAACTGCGACCCGGCATGGGCCGGGGGCTGTTCACGGGCTTCGCTCGCATCGACGGGTGGCCGGTGGCCGTGCTGGCTTCGAACCCGATGTTCTCCGCCGGCGTGCTCGATCCTGCTGCCTGCGAGAAGGGCATCCGAATGCTCGTGCTGTGCGACGCCTTCAACATTCCCGCCGTCTTCCTGCAGGACGTGCCTGGGTTCCTCGTCGGTCGCCAGGTGGAGCACGGTCGCATCCTCTACCGGGCCATCCGCTTCCTCGAAGCCTTGATGCTGTGCACCGCCCCGACGCTCACTGTGGTGGTGCGCAAGGCGTTCGGTCTGGCCTGGCAGTCGATGAACGGGCGTCGACGCATGACCGACGGGTTGTACGCCTGGCCGGGCGCCGAGATCGGTTTCATGGATCCCGAAGTGGGCGTGAACGTGCTCTATGGCGACCGTATGTCGACTGAAGACAAGCGGGTGCGGGCAGCCGAGCTTCGTGAGGGAACCTCGCCGTACGAGGCCGCCGGGGTGATGAACATCGACGAGATCATCGATCCGGCGACCACCCGGCAAGTGCTGGCTCGGGATCTGGATCAGCTGGCGTCACGCGAGGTGCCCGCGCCCGAGGACCGTCCGCTGGCCTACTGGCCGACCTGCTGAGGGGCCTTGGCAGCCGCTCGAGCGCAGCTTGCGGCTTGGGCGCTCGGTTCGCCGGCGGCCGTTCAGCGATGGAGGTCGGGATCGACCTGGTGGGCTTTGGTCCGGATGGTGAACACCGAGTCGCCGGACAGGACGGCCGAGCGGGCGAAGAGGCGGCCGTGCTGCCAGTTGGAAAGGCCGAGCTCGGGGCGGTCGAGGGCGAACTGACCGTCGACCCAGCGGGTGAACCCATCGCCCACGAAGGGTGCCTCCACCAGGGCCCAGAACCGCTGGTGCTCCTCTGGGTCCTCCGCGATGAGGCTGGCCACCAGGCGCGGGCTGTAGCGGTTGAACAGCTCGATGGCCTCGTCGAGGGAACCGACCACGACGAGGGAGACCTCGGGGCTGTCCTCCCACTCCCACTCGGTACCGATCTCCTCGACGGGCTGGAGCTCGGCCTGCATCTCCACGACCTCGCCGTCCGACCGCCGGATGGGCACCTTCCGGTCGAACCAGGCGCGTTCGACGAATCGTTCCGAGCCGGGGGTCACGTGGAGCTTGGCGTTGGTCCTGCGGTTGGCAGCGGCCTCTTCCAGCGCGGCCAGGAAACGGGGGACAAGTTGGAGGGCGTGCTCTTCCAGCACGCAGCAGACGTTGAGGGTGTTGCAAACTTTGCGGTCGAGCGACCAGCGGACGGCCTTGGCGAAACGTCCCGGATGGGCGCTTCGACCCGCGAGGAGCCATCCCCCGCCGGTGCCGTGCAGGCTCACCGGTGTACCCACCTGGCGGGCCACGGCCCCGAGTTGCTCGACCGCTCCCCCGGAGCCTCGCGCTACCGCGAGGGCGAGACCCGGATGGGAGAACATGGCCCAGCCGGCCGAGCGCGCCGGGGTGTCCAGCAGGATGGCGGCGCCGTGTGAGAGGCCGGCTTGGGCCAGGGCGGGACGCAAGGCATTTTCCACGATGGCCCTGGCCGTGCCCAGCGCGTCGCTGCCGATGCGGAAGACGACCGTGTTGCCGCTGCGCAGCACCCCGGTGGCGTCGGCGAACACGTTCGGGCGGCCCTCGAAGACGAAGCCCACCACACCGAGCGGCGAGCGGCGCTGCTCCACCTGCCAAGTCCCGTGATCCAGCCGCTCGACGATTGCGTCGCGCTCGGGGTTGGCATCTCGCCAGCCCTGGAGGCCGGCCACCATGTCGGCTCGCATCTTCGAGCTGAGCTCGAGGCGGGTGGTGGAGCGGCCTCGGGCTTTGGCCGATTCGACATCGGTGGCGTTGGCCGCGGCGATGGGCGCGAAGGCGGCGTCATCGGCCAGCCGGCGGGCGAACGCATCGTAGAAGCTGCTGAGGGCCTCATCCGGGAGGGTGCCGAGTTGGCGAAAGGCGTCTAATGCCTCGGAGACGGCTACGTCGACCCGCTGGACCTCGGCCGCTGGAATGTGCAGCAGGTCGCCGGTGCTCTGCACGACGATGAGGCGGTCGCCCGGGCGGAAACTGGCGGCCAGCTCGTCCGAGACCCGGGTCAGCTTGTCGCCGCCGTAGAGCACCGGCATGCCCGGCGTGAGGGCCTGGAGCACTTCCCTGCGGTCCATCGTCCCAGTCTGGGGCTAGAGCCGCCGGTCGAGGAAGTCGGCGATGACCTCGTTGAGCCGTTCCGGCTGGTCGAACTGGACCATATGTCCGGCGTCGGCCAACTCGACCTCCTCGATGTCCGGAAAGGCGGCCAGCTTGGCGGACCATTCGGCAGGTGCCATCCGGATGCGGGGCCGCACTTGGGCGGCGGGCGGCACCCGGGCCGACCACCAGGTGTCCCAGCTGTCGGCACCGCCGATCGCCAGCACCGGGCAGACGGTTGCGCGCCAGCACTCCTCGGTGAACCGATGATCGATGGAGGCCATCCAGTCGCGTGTGCGAGGGTCGAATTTCCAGACGAGGCCGCCATCAGGACCAGGCTTCGTGCCGACTTCGGCGAGAAAGCGGGCGCGTTCGGGGTGGAGCCGGGGGTGGGCGGCGGCGAGGCGGGCGACTGCGGCGTCGATGTCGGCCAAGGGCTTGTGCGCAAGCGGGGCCCCCAGGACGTCGAGATGGGCGCGGACCAGGTCGGCCCGGGCTTCGGGGCTGTCGACGTTCAGCTGGGCAGGAGGGCCAGCGCCTTCTACGAGGACCAGGGCGCGCGGGACCGAGGGGTAGAGCCCGGCGTAGAGGGCGGCGACATGCCCGCCGAGGCTGTGGGCGACGATGACGGGCTGGTCGTGGACCTGTGTCGCCAGGGCGTTGCGCAGGTCGGCAACGAAGTGGCTCAGCGAATACGCGCCCGGATGGTCGGATTCGCCGTGCCCGCGGAGGTCGAAAGAGATCACGTGGAAGCGGTCGTCGAAGGCTCTGGCGACCGAATCCATGCTCCAGGCCAGGTCGGCGAGGCCATGGAGCACGACCATGGTGGGAAGGTGCGGGTTGCCGTAGTCGAGGGCGGACAGACGCACGGGCCCGGCGTCGACGGTGATGCGCGAGGGGGTGTCGCTGTCGGCCACGACGGGCGATGGTAGGGGTCGGGGGCTCCGGAGAGCGATCGCGTAGCCCGTGAGCAGGCAATCTCACGGGGCGCGCTCAATCGACCACAAAAATTTAGTAGCCGACGATCCTCAACTTTCGCCGCATAGTCCGTCGAATCGACGTCGATTCGCTGCAAAAGGCCGAATTGTCGATGTCTCGACGGCCCTGAGCTGGGGTTTTCACGTAGCGCGCGCAGACGACCACGCGACATTCTTTCGACGGCAGCGAATCATGCGGTCGAATCGTCGCCGCACACCCCTCAGCCGAAGTTCATCGCTCCGGGCATCCCCCCATCCACCACCACCGTCTGACCCGTGATCGTGTCGGCCCGGCACAGCATCACGGTCGCCTCGGCGATGTCCACGGCACTCCCTACCCGGCCCAGCACCGCCTGGCGACGGGCTCCCTCCGCCACCTCCGCAGGCAAGCGCTGCGCCATCCGAGTTCCCTCCACCAGACCGGGAGCGACGCAGTTCACCGCTACGCGCGGCGCCAGCGCCACGGCCAAGCAGTGGGTCAAGTGGATCAGCCCCGCCTTCGAGCACGAGTAGGCGATGCTGCTCGAACCCGGCATCAAGCCACCCACCGACGCGATGTTGACCACTCGCCCGCTCGCCTCGGCCTCGAGATGCCGCGCCAGCGCCCGAACCAGCAGATACGGCCCCCGCAGATTCGTCTCCAGCACCCGATCCCACGTGTCGGCATCAAGTCGGTCGAGCTCCGGGAAGGGGATCCCGATGTTCCAGGCCGCGTTGTTCACCAACACGTCACAGCGGCCGAAACGCTCCACCACCGACGCCACCGCAGCATCGATCGATTCGGGATCTCGTTGATCGAGCTGCACCTCATACGGCTGACGCCCAGCCGCTTTCACCCCCGCCGCAGTGCTCTCGGCCCCAGCCGCATTGGCCACGTACGACAGGGCGACGTCGCAACCGGCCGCCGCCAGCGCTGTGCAGATCGCCGCGCCGATGTCGCCAGAGCCCCCCGTCACGAACGCCACCTTTTCGTGCAGATCCATGGCCTGACCTCTCCTCGCCCTGTGCACACAACCAGGCAGGCAGAGCGCCGGGCGACCTCCAAGGACGCGCTTCGTTTGACAGCACCACCGCCCCAGTGTCTAGACCCTTGCCATCGGACCTGGCCCGCTTTGTGCCGGGCGGGGGGCCAACACACCCCGGCTTGGCGCCGGGGCGGGGGCGAGGAGGCCGACATGGTGTCTATGACCGCGCTGCTCGACACGTTGGACACCGTCGACGACGCTGCCGCGTTCGCCCTGCTCGACGAGCTACGCAACCATGACGACCTCGCAACGGTTGGCGGTGGGGACGCCTTTCGGGCCGCCAAGATCCTCTGCGAGCGAGGCGAGCCCAACGACCTGCCCACCGCAGCCGATCTCGCCTGGCGTGCGCACAATGACGGCATCGACGGCGCCGGCGTCATCTTCGCCTCGTGCGCCGACCGCATGGCCCTCATGAGCGGGCGACCCCAACGCTTCGGTACCGTCCTCATGCCGCATCTCGGCGACGCCCACCTGGCACCGCTCGACGGGACCGTGCCCGACGAGCTGCGCAAACAACTCGGGCTGCAGGATCTCAGCGCCATGCGCGTCCAGGTCGACGAGCTCAACCGCCAGCAGGCACGCGAACGAGCGACGACCAAGGAGCTGCCCAAGGACCTGTCCTTCGCCCGCATCTGGCGCGACCCGACGGCGGCGGAGTTGCGCGCCCGCATGTCGGCAGAGGGTCAGCCTGTCTGGGCCGACGGCGACGAGCTCACCTTGGTCTGCGACCGACCACTGGCGGGCGCCATCGCGGGTCCGGTGTTCGAGATGCCGCTGTGGCGGGTCGACGATCTCCTCGTGCTGACCGTGCAGGTCAAGCGTCTGTCCGAGGCCGTGTTCACCTACGGCTTCTGGCCGCTCACTCCCGAGGGATCACCGGCCTTCACCCGCCGGCCCGATCCCGAGGGCCGGTTCCGGGGGCCGGACGCCCGGCCGCCGGCGCCGACCAACGACGAGATCGTCGGCCAGCTCCTCGATCATGCGGTCGAGAGCGCCTCGCTGGGCGAGCCCCGTCGCGTTCGGGTCTACCGGCCGCCCGGGCACACCAAGACCGAGAAGCTGCCGGTCGTCTACGCCACGGACGGCCAGATGTTCGCCCCCTTCGCCCGGCGCATCGACGCAGCCATCCAGGCAGAGACCATGCCCAGGGTCGTCGTGGTGGCCGCCGATTCCGCCGGGTTCGACCCGGCCCGAGGCGGGAATCTCCGGGCCTACGAGTACCTCTACGGCTTCGATCCGCGCCGCTACGAGCGCCACGAACGATTCTTCGTCGACGAGCTGCAGCGATGGGCCGAGGACGAGCTCGGCGTGTCGGCCGAGCGCGAGCACCGCGTGGTCTTCGGCTGCTCGGACGGCGGCGGGCACGCCATGACGACCGGCCTGTTCCATGCCGACCGCTTCGGCAGCGTGGTCGCGTACTCCACTGGCACACCACCGCAGGGCCACGAGCGCTGGGGTGAGGGCGAGGCGCCGTACATCGAGCTGTGCGCCGGCATCTTCGAGCCGGCGTTCTTCGGCGCCACCCAGGCCTGGACCCACTGGCTCACGATGCTCGAGATCCGGCACCACTGGACCGAGCGGGTGTGCGGCCATGAGCCCCTGCAGTGGGTCGAGGAGCTGCCATCGGCCCTGGCCCGCGCCCTCGGCTGAGAGGTGGAGGCTACGCTGCCCGGCCGACGGGGGTGACAGTCGCCACAGGGTGACAGGCACACGGCGCCATCGCTGCCTCGGCGCCGGCGCCCACCTCTCCCGTCCACCCCCAGCTGATCCGCTCTACAACCGGCATCGGAGGCGGTCATCGAACTGTTCCTGCAGCGCTGCATCGACGGTCTCGCCAATGGCTCGCTCTACGGCGCCTTGGCCCTGGCCCTCGTGGTGGTCTACCGGGCCAGCGGCCGCATCAATCTTGCCCAAGGCGAGCTGGCGACGATGGGCACCTACATCTCGCTGGTGCTGCACTCGGCTCCCACCGCCGCCCTGGCGGGCACGGTGCTCGCCTCCCGTTGGTTACCGGGCACACCGTGGCCGCTCGGAGTGGCCATCCCGGCGGCGATGCTGGCCTCGGCCATTATCGCTGCGCTCATCGAACGGCTGATCGTCCGGCGCGTGCCCGAGCGATCGCCGCGCTCGGCCGTCAGCGTCACCATCGGCCTGCTCCTGCTGATCAACGCGTTCGACACCCGGATCTGGAGGCCGGTACAGCGCGGCTACCCCTCCCCGTTCCCCAATGCGCCCGGCGACTACTTCGCGATTGGCAGCGCCCGCCTGCGCTACACGACGGTCGGGACCTGGTTCACGCTCCTCGCCCTACTCGGCGCCCTGTGGCTGGTGCTGCGCTACACCAAGGCCGGGCTCGCCTTCCGGGCAGTGTCATCCAGCCGGCTCAACAGCCAGTTGATGGGCATCCGCACCGGCCGGGTGCTCACGGGCGGCTGGGCCCTGGCTGCTGCCTTGGGCACCCTGGCCGGCTGCTTGCTGGCCACCCGCCTGATCCTCAGCCCGGACATGATGGTTCGCCTGCTGGTGTACGGCTTCGCAGCGGCAACCATCGGCGGCCTCAACAGCCTGGGCGGCGCCCTCGTCGGCGGACTTTTCGTGGGCGTGGCGCAGACCATGCTCGGTGGTTACATCAAGCTCGTCAGCGGCCCCTTGTCGCTACCGACAGTGCTCTTGCTGATGGTGGTCATGCTGGCCTTTCGGCCGGGAGGCCTGTTTGGGCGCAGCGGGCCCAATGCGGCGATCGACGATCCGCTGGCCATCGACCGGACCTCTGGCCCGGTGAAACCCCGATGGACGATCCGCCGAGGCAGTTCCGCGTGGAGGGCGATGAGCGGGGTCGGTATCGGGCTCGGTCTTCTCGTTGCCGTGGCGCCCGCGTTCATCTTCCCGGTGCTCGAAGCCCGCTTGTGGACCGAGGTGCTGGCAACCGCAGTGGTGCTCTGGGGTCTGAGCCTGCTCATCGGCCCCGCCGGTCAGCTCTCGCTCGGCCACGGGGCCTTCGTGGGCCTCGGTGGTTACGGCACAGCCATCGTGGTGTCCCGCTACGGCTGGCCACCGTATGTCGGGGCGATACTGGCCCTGGTGGTCGGTTTCGTCGTCGGCTGCGTGCTGGGACTGCCCGCGCTACGCATCAAAGGGCAGTACCTGGCCATGGTGACCCTGAGCTTCGCCGTCGTCTTCCCGATGGTGGTCGCCCGCTTCACCTGGTTCACGGGCGGGTCGGGAGGTCCACGCGTCGGGGAGGCGGTGCGGCCGCCCTCGTGGTTTCCTTACCCCGGGGAGCACCCCACGACCTGGTTGCACCTGCTGATAGCGCTGGTGGCGGCCGCGGTCCTGATCATCAGCTTGAACGTGCTGCGCAGCCCGGTGGGTCGGGCCATTCGCGCCACCTCGCAGGGGGATACAGCAGCCCTCGCCATGGGAGTCAACGTGGTGCGGATCCGCACCGCCACCTTCGGTTTGGCCGCCGCCTTCGCCGCACTCGGCGGTGCGCTGCTCGCCATTCACACCCGAGTGGTCACCACGGAGCAGTTTGACCTGTTCCGCTCGCTGGCTCTGTACACGGCCGTGGTGCTCGGAGGGGCCGAATCGCTGGCGGGAGGCGCGATCGGGGCTGTGCTGCTGGTCGGCGTGCCGTGGCTGAACCAGAAGTTCGGCTGGCGGGTCAGCCCGAACCTTTTCTACGGCCTGCTGATCCTGGGCGTGACGGCCGCCTGCCCCGACGGGATCGTGCCCACGGTGCGCGCCCGCTTGCGCCGGGTCATGCAGGTGGTGGAGGTGCCCCCGGCAAGCGCGCCGACACGGCCGGATGGCACGGCTGCGATTGGAGCGCGGGGGCCCGCGACCGCCGAGGCCGCCCAACCCGGCTGAGCGACTTGGCGGAGCGACTCTGTCAGCTCGTCGGCAGGGGGTTCGCCTGCTGCCCTTCAGGTGGCGGCGGCGCCAAGGGCCCCGTCCCGCTCTCATCCCCGGAATCCGCCTGGTGAGCAGCTTGCGACGACGGGACATCGGGGTGGCCGGTGACCGCTACCGGCTCTCCGCCAGCGACGCTCACCTGGACCCGGCGCCCCCCTGCCTCCTGCCGCGTGGCGATGATCACGCTGAGAACGCCGTCCCGATACTCGGCCCGTGCGCTGTCCGGCACCAGGACGTCCTCGAACGGCACTTCTCTCCTGATGTCCACGGGCCCGCGCTCGTCCACCAGCATCTGCCCGTCGTCGCCCGTGCCGCCCGTGCCCTCGGACGGCTCCCAGGGCTCGGCCCGACGCCGGGCTTCCACCACCACGGCGTCGGAGCGGACGGTGAGGTCGATGGTGGCGGGATCGACGCCGGGCAGGTCGAAGGCCAGGCGGACGCCGCCCTGGGTTCGTACCGCCAAGAGCGAGGGCTGCCGTGCCGGGAGATGACCTCGCACGAGCGACCGGGTCAACCGATCGAACTCGCGCAAGGGATCTCGACGCAATGCCATGGTCGTCCTCCCGTTTGGTGTGCAGGGACCAGGGACCTCGTTCGAAGGGCGCGTACCCCTCCTGGGCGTCCCTAGAACCGTCCACGCCGGCCCGACGGGCTCCGTGATCGCCTGCACGGCCAAATGTTTGTTCAGCCAGCGGGCCGCGGAGCCTCTCCCAGGCCGGATGGCGTCAGGATGTCCGGCGCCGCTTGGCCGGGCCGTGATGCGGATGGGCAAGGTTGTAGGCCGAGTTCACCAGCCCGACGTGTGAGAACGCTTGCGGGAAGTTGCCCACGAGCCGCCGATTACCCACGTCGTACTCCTCCGACAACAGACCCACGTCGTTTCGCAGGCCCAACAAGCGCTCGAACAACTCAGCGGCCTCGTCGATGCGACCGGTGACCGCCAGGTTGTCGACCAGCCAGAACGAGCACGCCAGGAAGACGTTCTCGCCACCCGGAAGGCCGTCGACGCCGGTCGCCGTGCGGTATCGCGACACGAAGCCATGGTCATCGGTCAGCTCGCGGCGAACCGCCTCCATCGTGCCCTTCACACGCGGGTCATCGGGCGAAAGGAAGCCGACCAGGGGGATCAGCAGCAGGCTGGCGTCGAGCTCTTCCGAGCCGTAAGCCTGCACGAACGACCCGCGCCGATCGCTGTAACCCCGATCGCAGATCTCGGCGTGCAGGAGGTCCCGGGCCCGGCGCCAGCGAGCCGCGGGACCCCGCAACCCGAAGCGCTCCACAGATTTGACGGCTCGGTCGAGCGCCACCCACGCGAGCACCCGCGAGTGGGTGAACTGTCGCCGCGGACCGCGGATCTCCCAGATGCCTTCGTCGGGCTCGCGCCAGTGCCGGGCCACGAAGTCGGCCAGCGCCACCTCGAGCTCCCAGGCGGCGTCGGCGGCGGAGATGCCCGCCAGACGTGCCTGGTAGAACGAGTCAATCACCTCGCCGTAGATGTCCAGTTGAAACTGTGTGGCGGCCTGGTTCCCAATGCGCACCGGGCGGGAACCCTCGTAGCCGTCCAGCCAGTCGAGGGTCAGCTCGGGCAGTCGCCGCTCACCACCCGCCCCGTAGAGCACCTGTAACTGGGCCGGATTACCGGCCGCGGTGCGGAGCAACCAGTCACGCCACTGGGCCGCTTCCTCCAACAGGCCGGCCATGATCAGTGCCTGCAGGGTGAACGTGGCGTCGCGCAGCCAGCAGTAGCGATAGTCCCAGTTCCGGGAACCGCCCAGCTGTTCCGGTAGCGAGGTGGTCGGCGCAGCCACGATTGCACCGGTCGGCCCGTATGTCAGGGCCTTGAGGGTGACCAGTGAGCGCACCACGGCCTCGTGCCACGGGCCCTCGTAACGGATGCGGCTCGACCAGTCTTGCCACCACTCGGTCGTGTCCAGCACGGCCTTCTCGGCGTCCAGCGGGCCGGGATCGGGGAGGTGGCTGGGATGCCAGCTCATCACGAACGGGACACGCTGGCCCGCCTCGATGGTGAAGTCGCCCACCGTCGTGAGGTTCTCGCCCCGCAGCTCGATGGGCGTCCGGAACGACAGGGCGTCGGGACCGGCAATGGCCACCAGCTTGTCGTCGAGGCCACGCACCCAGGGCACGACCCAGCCGTAGTCGAAGCGGATGACCAACTCGGTGTGCATGTCGACCCGGCCCGACAGCCCCTCGACCAGGCGAACGACATCGGCATGGTCGTCCCGGGGCGGCATGCAGTCGGTGATCCGCACGCTCCCCTGGGCAGTGTGCATGTCGGTCTCGAGTACCAGCGACGTACCGCAGTACCGACGCTCGACCTGACCGACCTCGCCGACTGGCGCGATCTGCCAGTGGCCGTTGGCGGGCGTGCCCAACAGGGCGCTGAAGCAAGCACCCGAGTCGAAACGCGGCAAGCACAGCCAATCAACCGATCCGTCGGCCCCTACGAGGGCCGCCGTCTCGGTGTCTCCGACGAGGGCGTACTGCTCGAGAGGAAGGGCCATTGACCGCCGTGTCTACCCCGAACGCGCCGCTCTAGCCCGGGCTATCAGCGACCCCATCCGGTCGCCGACGGTTGGTCGTCATGGCGATCGGAAAGGTCGATCGTCCGCTGCGGCGGCTCGCCCGCGGGGGTTGTGAGGTTGAAGGCCATGGGAGTCGGATAAGGCACGAACTCGCCCGCGGTCCCGTGCACCTTGATCACGAATGTGCCCATGAACTGGTCGAGCAGACGGTTCCGCTCGTCGGCCAAGGCCTCGGCCACGGCCAACTCGCGCTGCAGCTCCATCTTCGCCCGCAAGCGCTCGAAGCTCCGTCGTTGCGCGCTGTCGAGCACGCTGATCATCCACACCATCAGCGCGGCCGCCACGCCGAACGCGATCAGCCGCTCGGTGAAGTCCTGCGGGCCGAAGAGGACCCAGACCAGGACCAGGAACAGCAGCAGGAGCCCGACACCGGCGAAGATCAGTGGGATCACCGCCGCGTACGACGGCACGCCGGAGGCGGCAGCGGACGACGGCGAGACCTGGGGCTGATAGTTGGCCGAATGCCCCGGTTGCTGGGGCGCGCGCATCTCGCTCACGGCCGACAGTCTTCCCTGTCTGTGGCCGACGGCCAAGGTCTCCGGCGTAGCGAACCCGAGACCAGCCCTTCTGACCAGGGAAAATATCCCGGAAGAGTCAATGGGGAACTGCCCTCAGCGCACGACGAGCACCGGTCGTGGCGCCTCGTGCACCAGCGTGGTGGACACCGAACCGGTCATCAAGCGGCGAAACGCTCCCTTGTCGTGCGAGCCGACAACGATGAGGTCGACGTCGTGCTCCTCGGCGGCGCCGCAGATCTCCCCGACGACGTCGCCCACCGCCGACAGCGGGACGGCGTCGGCCAAGCCTGCCTCCTGCACGGTCTCGCGAGCGGTCTTGACCGCCTCGTGCTGCGCTTCTTCGACGGCCTCGGGCGACGCCACGCCGGCCGGTGCCTCGGGGAACGGGTAGACGACGCCGTAGCCCACCCCGGAGGTGATCCACGGCACAGGCGCCGGCGACACATTGAGTCCGAGGATCTCGTAGTCCGCGCCGCCGAAGAACTCGTTGACGAACTCTGCCGTCCGCTGCGACGCCTCGCTGTCGTCGAGAGCCACAAGAATGCGCTTCACCCCGTCGTGGTACCCGGCGACAACCGCAGTCGAATCGTGGTTTGCGTGCGGTGATCTGTGTGGATCGCCTGCATTAGCTGTACTGACGCGACAGCCGGAATGCGGACGGCACTCCTTCGGCGGGCCCGCACGGGCGCCGGCGTTGGCCTCCCTACGATGAGATCGCCCCCTGTCCAGACGGGCCTCTGCCGGGTTGCGCCCGGTCGGAGGTTCCCGCCTGCGATCCGACGGCGCTCGGTTCACCGTTCACGATTCGGGAATAGGTCCGAGCGGATGCGACCTCCCTGCGTCAGCAGATCGGGAGCGTCCGTGCACGGGCGGGCGCTCCACCGGCGTCCGGGAAACCCCTATCCGCTCAAGCAGTTCGGAGGTGCGATGTCCGGAACGCCCGACCTTCATCGGCTCTGGTCGGTCGACGAGCGTTACGTCGACGCCCAGGGCCGCGTGCAGGAGGTCTCCGCAGATCGCCGGCGGGACGTCGAGGACGCCATCCGGGCCACTGTGCACGGCCGGGATGTGGCACCTCCGCCGTTGCTCACCGCGCCGGGCGCGACGGCCGAGATCGGGCAGCCAGGCCGCCTGGTCCTCGAGGACGGGACCCAGCTCGACGTCGTCGACCGCCTGCCTCCGGGCCTGCCGCTGGGGTACCACCGACTGGAGACGGGCGCTTCCGCGACTTCGCGGCGGGTCATCGTCAGCCCGGGTCGATGCCACATGCCGGTCTGGTTCCCGGCGTGGGCATGGTCCGTGCAGCTCTATGCACTCCGCTCGCGGCGCAGCTGGGGCATCGGCGACCTCGACGATCTGCGCCGCTTCGGGCGCCTGGCCGCCGGCCAGGGCGCGGCCGCGGTGCTGGTCAATCCCCTGCACGCCACGTCGGTCGTGCCGCCCATCCAACCGAGTCCCTACTCGCCGTCCAGCCGGCGCTTCCTGAGTCCGCTGTGGCTGGCGGTCGATCGGCTGGACGAGCTCGTCGGCGTCGAGAACGTGCCGGGTGGCGGCGTGTCACCCGGCTCGGCGACTTCGGCGAGCCTGGCGACCCCTATGATCTCGACGACCTCGGCCAGCTCGGCGACCTCTGCCGCCTCGGGGGCCTCGGCCAGCTCGAGGACCTGGGCAGGCCGGGCGGACGGCCGACTCATCGAGCGTGACCCCGCCTTCCGGGCCAAGGTCGCCGCGCTCGAGCAGGCCTGGACGCGCTTCGAGGGGCATCCGGACTTCGATCGGTTCCGGGCCGAGCGGGGCGAGGCCCTGGTGCGTTTCGCCGCCTTCTGCGCCTTGAGCGAACAGTTCGGTCAGGACTGGCGCACGTGGCCGGAGCCGTACCGTCACCCCGCCACTCCGGCCGTGGCTCGATTCGCCCAGGACGAGCCTCGGGTGCAGTTTCACCAGTGGACGCAGTGGCTGGCGGATCGACAGCTTGGGGCCGCGGCCGCCGAGGTGGGCCTCATCCAGGATCTCCCCGTCGGTTTCGACGCCAGCGGAGCGGATGCCTGGGAACATCAAGACCTCGTCATCCCGGACTTCACTGTCGGCGCGCCACCGGACGTCTTCCAGCCCCGAGGGCAGAACTGGGGGCTCCCGGTGTTCTCGCCACCCGCGCTGGCGGCGGCCGGCTACGAGCCGTTCGTCCAAACCATCCGCGCCGGGCTGCGCCACGCCGCCGGCCTACGCATCGATCACGTGATCGGGTTGTTCCGCCAATGGTGGGTACCGGCCGGCGGCACCCCGGCTGACGGCGCCTACGTGCGCTTCCCTGCGTCCGACCTGCTGGACATCGTGGCCCTGGAGAGCCATCGGGCCGGCGCCTTCGTGATGGGCGAAGACCTGGGAACGGTCGAAGCGCAGGTGCGCACCGAGCTGGCTCGCCGCCAGCTCCAGTCCTACCGGCTGCTCTGGTTCGAGGAGGAACCGCCGGCCCGCTGGCCCCGCTGCTCGCTCGGGGCCGTGTCCACTCACGATCTGCCCACAGTGGCCGGTGTGTGGACCGGCGCGGATGCCACCGAGCAGCTGGAGCTGGGCATCACCAACGATGTCTCCGGCACCGAGGCCCTCCGGGAACGCCTGGTGGAGCTGGCCGGCATCGATCCCTCCGCCCCGGTGGTCGAGGCGGTGGACGCAGCCCACAGACTGCTGGCCTCGGCGGCGTCAGACCTGGTTGCGGCGTCGGTCGACGATGCCCTGGAGGTCACCGAGCGACCCAACATGCCAGGCTGCGACGACCTCCGGCCAAACTGGTCGATTGCCCTGCCGGTGCTCCTCGACGATCTGGAGCGCGATCCGCGGCTCGCCCGGGTGGCGGAGATCATGTCGCCACGCCGGCGAACCCGAGGTGATATCGAGCGCGCGAGAGGCGGAGCAGCCGGCGTAGCGGGAGCCCTGTAGTCAGCGAGCGCGCTCAGCTCGGCGCGCGGCTCTCAACATCTCGGCGGAGCGGGCAGGGAGGTTCTGGTTCCGAGGGTGCGGGGTACGCGTCTTGGCGTGAGCGACCCCCAGGATCAGGCCGAAGCCCTCGACGACGACAAGCTCGACGACGACACCGGCATCGGCGACGCCGAACTCGGAACGGACTACCCGCCTGACCGTCCCCAAGGCGTCGACCGTATGGCCATCACGCCCGCGGAGGAGGCCTTCCCCGAGTCGGTGGTGGAACGCGCCCGCCGAGAGCAGCCCGATCCCCTCGCTGAGGAGCTCGACCGCGATGCCGACGGGGACGAGGCCCGGGAAATGGCTGCGGCAGACGGCTCAGATGACGATGTGGAGCTGACCGACATCGACCCCGAAGGAGCCGGTTGGCGCGACGATGACCTGAACCGGCCAATCGAGCTGGTGTCGCCCACGGGACTCGAGCAGGAGGACGACGAGGCCGATCTGGTCGCCGAAGCCGTACCTGCCGTTGACCTCCTGCCGGCCGAGGAAGATGCCGTCCACCCGACCGGCGAGGCGCCCTACCGGTCCGAGGACAGCTACCTGGAAGGCTCAGACGAAGGCTGAGCGCGCCACTTTGAACCGGCGGACCCGTTCACACGTACGGGCTCGCCGGTGTCAGGCCTTCGTCAGGGAGTCGTGACCGGCTCTGTCGGAGGCGCCACTGCTGGAGCCGTCTCTGGTTGCTGGGCGGGTTCGACCGTGGGCCACGAGTCAGGTACTTCACGGCGCTCGGGCACGTCGATGATGCGCTTCGGACGTCCGATGTCAGCCATTGCCGCTCCTTTCGGGTGGTCGATCCGGGGTGGTGGCGGGCTGGGGCACCGTAACAGGAGTACCCAGCCGTACCGCCTCGTCGGCACAACTGCTCAAATCTGTCGCCGGTCTATCGACGGTACGCCAAGTATCGGGGCTCGTGCGTCCGTGGATCAGCACGATGCGGCAGGCCGGCGGCCCGTTGTCGGGCGTTTCCAGCAC
>JAXDQG010000361.1:0-4127 GCA_034667945.1 Acidimicrobiia bacterium
CGGGCAGTCGCACCGTTCGGCCCTGCCTGGTGTGGAGGTGCACCGACTCGAGGCCAGGTGAGGCACCGACCTCGATCTCGGTGATCGCCTCGGCGGGCAGTGCCAAGGCGACCCGGCGGCCGGTGACGCGGAGCCATCCGTCGACATCGAGAACGACGGTGGTCGGCAACATGCGCAGGCGACGGAAGGCCGAGATGCCGATGACGGCGGAGATGGCGAGCAGCACCACGGCCACCACCACGGCCAAGCCGATCGTTTCTCGTCCCAGCGCCAGCGCCATGACGGCGAACCACGCGGGAAGGCCGACCGCGGTGATCAGCCCGCAGCCCAGCCGGTGGCGGAACTCCTCGGTCACTCGCCACTCTCGGGCGTCGGACGGTGGCAGATCCCTCCTCGGTTCGCCTCCGTCATCGGCCATCGCCGACAGTCTGGCAGCCGCCGAGGGTCCTACCGCGCGTGATCGGGGAGCAGGGCGAGGAGCCGGGCGCGGCGGGGCCCGAGTAGCGTCAGGTCGCAGCCACGGCGAGCGTCAGCGGCAGGGGGATCCGATGGGTAGCTACGGACTGACCGACGAGGTCAAGGACCTTCGCCGCCGAATGAAGGACTTCGTCGACAACGAGGTCATACCGGCAGAGCCGGTGCTCGACCACGGCTTCGAGCACGGGCCCGACACCGCCGAGTACCGCGAGGCCGACAAGGTGATGTCCGAGCTGAAGACCGAGGCCAAACGTCGGGGCCTGTGGGCGCTGGGCCATCCCTCCGACATCGGCGGCGGCGGGTTGCCCTTCATGAGCTTCGTGTACCTGAACGAGATCATCGGCCGCTCGCATTACGCCCAGTGGGCGGTCGGCTCCATGTCGATGCAGGACTCGATCATGCTGTATCTGTACGCCAACGAAGAGCAGCGTGAGCGGTACCTGCTGCCACTGGTCAACGGGGAGATCTATCCCTCGGTCGGCCTGACGGAGCCCGAGGTGGCCGGGTCGGATCCGACGCAGATGCGCACCACGGCCGTGCTCGATGGCGAGGAGTGGGTGATCAACGGGCACAAGTGGTTCACCTCTGGGGCTACTCGTGCCGCCTACACCACCTGCTTCGCCATCACCGAGCCCGAGGCGGACGGTCATCGCAAGTTCTCCGCCATCCTCGTGCCGACCGACACGCCCGGCTATCAGATCGTGCGTGCCGTGCCGACGATGGGCCATGTGGGCGGCCAGCACTGTGAGGTGATCTACGACCATGTCCGGGTGCCGAAGAGCAACTTGCTCGGCGGTCGGGGCGAGGGCTTTGTCATCGCCCAGAAGCGGCTCGGGCCCGGTCGGATCTTCCATTGCATGCGGTGGCTCGGGCAGGCGCAGCGGGCGTTCGAGCTGATGGTGGAGCGGGCGAACACCCGCTGGGCGCACGGGTCGTTCCTGGCGGACAAGGGTGAGATACAGCGATACGTGGCCGAGTCGGCCGCCGAGATCCAGGCAGCTCGGTTGATGACGTTGGATGCGGCGATCGCGATGGACTCCGGCGATGAGGCTCGGGTCGAGATCAGCCTCATCAAGTTCTGGGGCGCAACGATGTTGCACAACGTGATCGACCGGGCGATTCAGGTGCATGGAGCGCTGGGTGTCACGGCCGACACGCCGCTCGAGAAGATGTATCGAGAAGCCCGCTACGCCCGTATCTATGACGGTCCGGACGAGGTGCATCGCATGGTCGTCGCCCGGCGGTTGCTGCGGAATGTCAACTCGGCGCCCTGGATGATCGATTGAGGCTTCAGGCTGTGCTGGGTCGCGCGTAACGTGGTGGCGCGACAAAACACGATCTCACGTTGGCCATCCCGTCTGAGCTGGTCCTTTCGTCTGATGGGTCTTTCCCCGGTGACGCAACGCGCATTGGGGCGCCACTCAGGCGCCCACCCACATGTGGCCCCCGCAACACCTCTGCAGTCTCGGCCGCCCTTCACCGCACGAGCCAGGTGGCAAGCCAAGCGGCTGCTTGCTCGGTACCTCCGGAGCGAGCTGAGTCGGCCATCGAATTCGACGCCGCGCTCCGTCCAATCGACATCGAATCGGCGCCAACGCACCGAAAATGAGAAGGCCGGCCTGCCTCTGCCAAGCAATTAATTGGCCGTCCGCACTGGCCCTGTGGCGACCGTGAGCAGCCCCGTATGCGCCCGGTCATGAAGTTGTAAGGGTGCTCCGAGCATTGGCGCGTCGCTCGAAGCCCGGGGTGAAGAGGCAGCTCGCTAGCCTCAACCGCCATGCAGCGGACGATCTTCGAGCCCGAACACGACCTTTTCCGCAAGTCCTTCCGCACCTTCATCGAGAAGGAGATGGCCCCTCATTTCGAGGAGTGGGAACGGGCCGGGCTCACCGACCGATCGCTGTTTCTCAAGGCGGGCGAGGCCGGGTTCCTCGGCGTCGACGTCCCGGAGGTCTACGGGGGCGGCGGCGTCAAGGACTTCCGTTACAACCTGATCATCTCGGAGGAGATCCAGGCGGCCGGGGTGGTGGGCTCGGGACTGGCCATCACGCTGCACAACGACATCTGCCTCCCCTACTTCCTCAATCTGGCCAATGAGGAGCAGAAGGCCCGCTGGCTGCCCGGCATCGTGAAGGGCGAGTTGATCACTGCCATTGCCATGACCGAGCCCGGCATCGGGTCCGATCTGGCTTCGATGACGACGACGGCGATACGAGACGGCGATCGGTACATCGTCAACGGGTCGAAGACGTTCATCACGAACGGGATCAACTCCGACCTCGTGATCGTGGCCGCCAAGACCGACCCGTCGCAGAAGCACAAGGGCATGTCGCTCGTGGTTGTCGAGCGTGGGATGAAGGGCTTCGAACGAGGCCGCAATCTCGACAAGCTCGGGCTCCACAGCCAGGACACCGCCGAGCTGTTCTTCAACGACGTCGAGGTGCCGGTCGAGAACCTGCTCGGCGCCGAGGGACAGGGCTTCGCCCATCTGGTCACGAACCTGCCGCAGGAACGGTTGTCCATCGCGGTCGCCGGCGTGGCCGCCGCCCGGGCGGCGCTGGGCTGGACGGTCGAATACTGCAAGAACCGGACCGCCTTCGGTCAGCCCATCGGCAGCTTCCAGAACTCCAAGTTCAGGCTGGCCGAGATGGCCACGGAGATCGAGGTCGGCACGCACTACATCGATCAGTGCGTCCTCGCGCTGAATGCCGGCCAGCTGTCCGCCGAGGACGCGGCCATGGCGAAGTGGTGGTGCACCGAGATGCAGAAGCGGGTCGTCGACACGTGCCTGCAGCTCCACGGCGGCTACGGCTACATGATGGAGTACCCCATCGCCCGGGCCTACGCAGATGCTCGTATCCAGACGATCTATGGCGGCACCACCGAGATCATGAAGGAGATCATCGGCCGATCTCTGGGCTTCTAGACGGCTCCCAAATGAGCGCAACGCGGCACGCTGTTCACGACTCGCCCACACTCAAGGGCCCACTGATCTCCGCGGTGGGCCCAGTGACCGAGGCCTGAACCAGCCGGCTCACGAGTTCGCCGAAGTAGGCCTCGTCGGGAAAGCTGGCGAGTCGCAGGTTGAGATCGATGGACGTCAGCCGGGACAATCCCAGAGCGTTCTGTACCGCCTCGCGGAGACCGTTCCATGTGTCTGCGTTCACTTCGCCAACGGCGACGATCAGGCACCGGTCGTTGTTCATGAACAGCTCGACTCGAAGGTCTCCTGTAGAGAACGCTCGCCACGGCATGGCGACCTACGAGGCCCCAAAGATCATCGGAAGCGTTGAGCCAGGCATTGCAGGTAATCAGCGCTTGTGCAACATCTTCAGTGCGCTCGGCGCCGGACCAGGTGACTCGCCAACCGGCGTTGCCCGGTTCCACTCTCGCCGCCGAGGACGACCGAGCAGCGTCCTTCGCGCGGGTGGGGGGTCACCCCCGTTGAGTTGGTAGCTGTCGGCGACGTCGATCTCCTGAGCCAGCTCGACCACGAACCGGGCGAGATGCTCGACGACCGCCACGGTCAGGAGCATTGACGTGTTCTCCATGCGCGGTCTTCCAGGCAGGCACCTGTGCCGGAGACCAAGCTGCTCTAGTCGAGGCGACGGAGGCGCGGACGGGCGCAGATCAGCGACCCACATGCCACG
>JAXDQG010000362.1:0-6012 GCA_034667945.1 Acidimicrobiia bacterium
CACATCGGGGCGTGGCGGCCGAGGCAGCCGCCGCAACAGTGTGAGCGACTGCTGGGCGTCGCCCCGATCCTCGACCAACTCGGACAGGAGCTCGATACAGCCGTAACCGCCGTCATCGAGGTCGAGGCCATGGCGGAGATGCGCCTCGGCGGCCAGCGCATCGCCGGCCGCTTCGGCCCCGACCGCCTGCAGGAGGGCGAGCCCCGGCGTGGTCTGTCCCGAGGCGGCGGCCAATGCCCCGGCCCAGTCTCCCAGCGCTTGGAGCTGCCGCGCCGGGCGGTCGAGGGGCGCTACCCGGGACAGCAGCAGGGACGCGGGGCCGTGGTCGAGGTCCTCCACCAACCGGGCCGCTAACGGAGGATGCAGCGTCCCCTCCTCGGGATCGCCGGCGGCTCGCAGCCAGGCCTGCCAGGCGTCGAGGGCCCGGTGGGCGGACTGTCGGCAGCACGGGTCCGCCGCCTCCACGAGCTCGTCGAGGCGCCGGCGCCGCGCCTGTTCGGGCGGCGTAGCCCAGGGCCGCTCCACCGGCCCCACCCAAGCGCCGCGCACGCCCATCCCCACCATGGCGAGCAGTTCGGTCATGGGCGCCACGGCCGTCGTGAAGCTCGTCGGATGGAGCCCGATGGTGTCCACCACCAGGCGGTGCACCTCGGGCGCCCGGTCGTGCGGCAACAGTTCGAAGGTGGACTGCAATGCGTCGGCCACTGCTTGGCCAACGGACCCGTCGAGAAAGTCGGCCGAGATGGACTCGAGCCGTGCCTGCTCGCCGTTGTAGCTGACCGCCAGCAGCTCGCCAGCCCCGTGCTGCGCCAACCAGCCGTCGGGCCCGAAAAGGGAGCCGGACTCGGCTGCCCGTTCATCGGTCTGCTGCCCGGCCACGGTGAGCTCGGTGCCATCGACCAGCAGCACCGAACGCGGCAAGGCAAGCGCCAGGAGGTCCGGGCACAGATCGATGGCCCCGCGATCCAACTCGTCCGCCGTGAGGCGATGGGTGAATGTCGCCCGCCGAAGGTGATGCAGCACGGGCGCCAATCGACCGTCGGGGATCCGCCAGAAGACGTCCGACTGCCGCGTGAGTGAACTGACCGCCGCGAGCAGGTCCTTGGCCCCGCGGTCAGCGACCAGATCGGCGGCGAGGTGCGGAGACGACGCCTCCAACCGCTCGGCCAGTTCCTCCACGTTCAGTGGACCGTCGGCCACGAGCAGTTGCTCGAGTGCGCCGATGACAACCGTGGGGTCGCCGGCGCCGACGGACTCATCCATGTCATCAGCCACGCGCCCGACCGTACTGTCGAAAAAACGGAGCAGCCACCTCGCTGGCGGATCCGCCAAGGAGGTGGCTGCTGCGAACCGATGTGGTCTGGTACGAACCGCGGTGGCTCAGTCGGCCAGAACAGCTTCGCGGTCGCCCGCCGTGAACTCGATGCCCGGGTAGCTCTCGTCGGCGACCTCGTTGATGCGACGGCGGAACTTGGGCGAGCCGCCGTTGTAGACGAGATAGCGGATGTTGCCCTTCTCGTGGCCCTCGACGTTCGAGTTGTAGCCGGTGAACCAGCTCTGAGCCTTGCGCATGAGCACCAGGCCGTACATGTCCTTCACGTGCTGGCTCCAGTCGGCCTCGGCCTCGGGCGTCGCCTCCTCGCGGACGTAGCCGTTCTTCCACATGTGCTCCAGGAGACCCACCCCCCAATCAACCCCCATCTCGATGCCACGGGGGAAGTTGGTTGATGCGGAGCCACTCTGGGGCCCGGTCGGCATGATCATGTTGGGGAAGCCGTTGACCTGCATGCCGAGGAACGTGTCCGGCGTACTGGCCCACTTGTCGCGCAGCTTCAGCCCGCCGACGCCCCGGATGTCCATGCGGTCATAGGAGCCGGTCACCGCGTCGAACCCGGTTGCATAGACGATGACATCGAACTCGTATTCGCGCTCGGTCGTCTGGATGCCCTTCGGGGTGATGCGCTGGATGGGCGTCTCCTGCAGGTCGACCAGGTGGACGTTCGGGCGGTTGTAGGCCTCGTAGTAGTTGGTCTCCATCGGCACGCGCTGCACGCCGAAGCCGTGGTCCTTGGGGATCAGCTTCTCGGCTACGACCGGGTCCTTCACCCGCGAGCGGATCTTGTTGGCGATGAACTCCGAGAACTCGGCATTGGCCGCCTCGTCCATGAAGATCTCACGGAAGTTCGCCAGCCAGATGGCAAAGCCGGGCTCGCCGTACAGCTGCTCCCACTTCGCCTCTCGCTCCTGGGGCGAGAGCTCCCAGAACGGCCGCCGATCGGGCTCGTGGATGAAGCCGCCGGGGGTCCGGGCGCAGGTGGCGAAGATCTCGTCGTAGCGAGACTTGATGTCGGCCATCTCCTCGGCCGAGATCTTGCCGTTGTGCAACGGGGCGCACCAGTTCGGCCTGCGCTGGAACACCGTGAGGTCGCCGACCTTGTCCTGGATCTCGCCGATGACCTGGACGCCGGTGGCGCCGGTGCCGACCACCGCCACCCGCTTGTCCGACAGATCGAGCGGCTCCTCCGGCCAGTTGTAGGTGTGGAACCAGCGGCCCTCGAAGCCCTCGAGACCTTCGTATCGCGGCAGCGTCGGGGCGGACAGCAGACCGATGGCCGGGATGAAGAACCGGCTGGTCAGGTCGCGGCCGTCGGCCAGGTGGATCCTCCACAGGGTTGCATCGTCGTCCCAGTGGGCGGACTCGACGGTGCAGTTGAACTGCATGTGCTTGCGCAGGTCGAACTTGTCCGCCACGTAATTGAGGTATCGAAGGTTCTCGGGCTGACCGGAGAAGCGCTCCTTCCAATCCCACTCCTCCAGCAGCTCCTTGGAGAAGGAGTAGCCGTAGGTGATGCTCTCGGAGTCGAAACGGGCGCCTGGGTAGCGGTTCCAGAACCACGTGCCGCCGAGGTCAGTGCCCGCCTCCAGGAGCGTGGTGCTCACGCCGAGCTGGTCCAGCCGATAGAGCTGGTAGATGCCGCAGACCCCGGCGCCGATGACGATGACCTCGTGTTGGGGTTCCTCTGCCACAACCATGTTTGCTGCTCCTGTTCAACGACCTAGGGGCCTGCGCGGAGGCAGTGCGCCCCCTTTGCGGTGAGCCCATGGTAGGTGGACACGTCCCACCGTTTTCGGTCTCGCGTTCGAAAACCCCGGGCTCACACTAAAACTACCCACCCATCCGGCGGGGACGCGAATGCCGACGGGGCTGGCGAGGTCGTCAACGTGGCCTGGCACTCGGTGCAGCGACTTACAGGGCCGCCGAGGCCACGCGGTAGCCTTGCCGCGAGACAGGCCCGAGGCGCCCTGTCGAGGGGCTGGGGGGAGTAGAACACAGTGTCGATCCGAATCGATCCCGCAACTGGACTGAAGGTCTTCAACACTCGGGCTGCCAAGGCGCCGATCGAGATCACAGGCAAGGGCTACGCCGTCGTCGAGGGCGAGGAGTTGCTCACCCTTCCCGACGAGCCTGTCGGCGCGGTCTTCAACGCCGCGGAGCAGGCCAAGTACCGCGAGTACAAAGAGAGCCGCCGGGGTGCGGCCGACTACATGACGATGGAGGGCGAGTTCAGCCGTTATCTGCAGGACGTCTACTCGGCTGGACCCGTACCGCGCGAACCGCTGAGCGATGAGTGCGAGGTGTTGGTCGTCGGCGCCGGCTTCGCCGGGTTGCTGCTCTGGTACAAGCTGCACAACGCCGGCTTCCAGGACGTTCGCTTCTGCGAGAAGGGCGGCGATGTCGGCGGCACGTGGTACTGGAATCGGTACCCGGGCATCGCTTGCGACGTCGAGTCCTACAGCTACCTGCCCTTGCTCGAGGAGATGGGCTACTTCCCGACGATGAAGTTCGCCTCAGGCTTCGAGATCTTCGAGTACTGCCAGAAGATGGCGGAGAAGTTCGGCTTCTACGACCACTGCCTGTTCCACACCACGGTCGATCGGACCGTCTGGGACGAGGACGCCGGGCGCTGGACCGTGTACACCGATCGCGGCGACGCCATGCGGGCCCGCCACGTGATCCTGGCCAACGGCATTCTCACCACCCCGAAGCTCGCTCGCATCAAGGGGATGGAGCGGTTCCAGGGGGATTCCTTCCATACCTCGCGCTGGAACTACAACATCCCCCTCGAGGGTCGGCGCGTGGGCATCATCGGCACCGGCGCCACGGCCGTCCAGGCTATTCCTGAGCTGGCCAAGATCGTCGGCGAGCTGTACGTCTTCCAGCGCACCCCGTCCACCATCGACGTGCGCGACCAGCGGGCCACCACCCCCGAGGAGATCGCCGAATGGTCGAATGAGGAGGGATGGGCCAGGGCGCGCCGTGCGCGCTTCGCCCGCATCTCGGCGCTGCGTACGGCGGTGAAGGCCAATGACGACTATCTGGCCGGACGAGTCGCCGATTTCCGGCAGCGGGATCCCAACGCCAAGCGGCTGTCGCCCGAAGATTTCATGCAGAAGCAGCTCGACGAGAACTTCGCCACCATGGAGCAGATCCGCGGCCGGGTGGACGCCATCGTCAAGGATCGCAAGACCGCGGCGTCGCTGAAGCCGTACTACCCCTATGGGTGCAAGCGGCCCACGTTCCACGACGAGTACCTCCCCACGTTCAACCTGCCGCACGTGCACCTGGTCGACACCGCGCCCATCGGCGTGACGGAGATCAACGAGCGGGGCGTCGTGCACGAGGGGGTCGAGTACCCGCTGGACGTACTGATCTACGCGACGGGATTCCAGTGGATGGCCATCTCCACGTTCAACATGATCGTCGGTCGCAATGGTCAGACGCTGACCGAGAAATGGCAAGCAGAGGGAACCAGGACCTTCCTCGGCTTGCACAGCCACGGCTTCCCGAACCTTTTCATCATGACCGGGCCGCAGGGCGGCGGCGGGAGCTTCAACTTCACCGACGTGATCGACACCCATGCCGACTATCTCGCGTGGATGTTGTCCACGTTGCGTGATCGCGGTCTCGACGTCGTAGATGTGAAGAAAGAGCCGGAAGAGGAATACTCGGCGCATTGCCGCCAGGCAGACCTCGCCACCGCCCCGTTGCGTGACTGCCTGTCCTATTACAACGGGCACGGTGACGCGGAGCCGGGCAGCTTGGCGTACTACGGCGGTCGTCGTTGGCACAACTACCGCGAGCACGCGCAGGAGACGCTCGAGCCCTACATCTTCGGACGTGCGCTCGAGACCACCGGCTGAGTTCGTTCACCCCTTTCTCTGGCGGACGGGCCCGATTTCAGCGTTTCGGGTCTCGTCCGATCAGGCCAAGGAGCCGGCTCATCGGATCGGCGTCGTCGGGCACCTCGACCGCCGCGCCGATCACCTGCCACTTGCGCAGCATGTCCGCCATCGGCGTGATCACCGTCAAGCTCTGCTCGGCCAACTGCTGATCGGGAACGTGCTGGATGCCGGCGGCGACGGCCAGATCCCAGGCATGGGCGAGCGGGTCCCATTGGACGACGCTGATGAAGTCGTCAACGCTCATGGGCCCGAACCAGTACTTGCCTTCCAGTTGGAGCGCGCCCTTGTGATCCAACGCGGTCAGCACGTTGTCGCGGCTCTGGTTCCACAGCCCGACCGGGTCACTGCGGTCCTCCGGCATCTGGGGAAGCGCCACATTCCCCGTCCCCGCGGCGATGTTGGCGGCACCGTCGAGGACGCCCACCTGATGTGCCACGACATCCCTCGCCGTCCACCCTTCACACGGCGAGGCGTTGTCCCATGCATCTGCCGGTACACGCTGGACGACGGCATCCATGTTGTACACGGCCCTCGTGAAGCGCCGAAGGTTCTCGCTCATGGCGGCGGAGGCTAACCGTGTTGTGGATCGGCGCGCCGTCCGGTTCCACCGCCCAACCTTCCAACGTCCAACCTTCCAACGTCCAACCTTCCAGCGTGCAACCGTCCACCGTCCTGAACGAGCCTGATCACTCCAGAACGGGGATCGGCCCGGCGAACTCCGCCTCGAGGTCTTCTTCGCTGACGGTCCGGCCGGCGTTGAGGGTTGTC
>JAXDQG010000363.1:0-3203 GCA_034667945.1 Acidimicrobiia bacterium
TAGCGCAGCGCCGCGACCGACGCCAGCACGAGACATCGCGCCAGCAGGAGACCATCGCCCGCACGAAACCATCGCCCGCACGAAACCATCGCCCGCACGAAACCATCGCACGCGCAAGACCATCGCACGCGCAAGACATCACGCCTCGTGAACGACCGTGGGGAGGAACCCGTTTGGGCTCCTCCCCACGACCAGGATTACTGGAAAGCACAAGCCGTCCGATTTGATTGCCGAGCGGGACCAGTCTCGGCCGGCGACTTGCGGGTAACTGGCTGGTATTCGCCAGCTGGTCCAGCGGCCGAACTAACGGCCAGCCACCTCCGAGGTCCCAATACAACTACCGTTCAGTTGGACCACCTCCTTTCCTCGGTCACGACATCATAGGCACCGGTTGCAAGCTTTTCCCGCGCATTCCGGGGACCGTTTTTGCCGAGAGTTGACAAGACCGGCCGCTTCGGCACGTGACGACCTCGACAAGCTGGTGTTTCACGAGTCGGGGGACCCCTGTGAGTGACTGGCGCGGTTCTCCCCGCCATCGGGACCTGCCAGCAGGGCCGATAGCGTGACACCGCCCATTCCCGGGCCGAGGAGCCCGCGTTTCCGGTGTCGCTGGCGGTCCCCTCGTGGCCCTGGGGTGCTCCGCACGATCAGGAAAGTGACGAGGTTTGGCGCCCACCGGTAGACGAGTGAATGTTCCGCTCTCCGCGATCGTCGCCCTGGCGGCGGTCGTGGTCCTGGTGCTCGCCGCCGTCTTGTTTCGGGGCATCTGGAGCGGCAGCGACGGCGCCCCCTACCGACTGGCCGGCGCCATCGCGCTCCCCACCCGCGAGAACCGGGTCCTGCCCGACCGGGTCCAGTGTCCCAAGGACGGGCGCTTGGCCGATGGTCAGACGGACGGCCCGCTGGCCAGGACGAACTACACGCCAGGCTCGGGGCGCCCGGTCGAGGGTCTCTTCGCGCCGGGGCAGGTGGTGGCGTTCCAGTTCATGGTGCAGGCCAACGATTCGGCGCCGGCGACCGGCGCGATCGACTTCGAAGCCCACTGGCCAAAGGCCACGCAGCGCATCGCCGGCTTCGACCCGGACCGGGGGGTCATCTGCGCCTTCGTCGATCCGAGCGATCCGTCCAGCGCGCTAAAGGCGAGTAGCAAGCCGACGGCCAAGTTCACCGGCCTTCCTCCCACGCAGGACACTCTCCGGGCGAGCTTCGCGGTGCAAGGCCTGGCCCGCGGCGACACCGCCATCGTCGAGGTGTGGCTGGTGGCCGCCAAGGACGTTCCCGACAGCAGCCCCACAATCGAAACCCGCATCGACAACGCCAAAGCTGACGCGGGTGCCAAGGTCGAGGTCGGCGAGGCGGCCGTCAACTACCGGATGAACTTCTTCGACCGCCAGGAAGACCCCAACCTGACGGTCGACGTCGACGATTCGCAGCCCACGGGACGCGATCGCAGCAAGTTCGTCGACTACGCCATCAGCATCACCAACTCGGCCCGAACGGCCATGGCGCCGGCCGCCCGCCTGGACGCCTTCCTCGACAGGCAGACCAAGCTCGACCCGGCGCACCTGCAGGTCACCGACACCGAGGGCTCGATCACCGCGTGCGTGCCCACCACCAATCCGGACCCTGCCCTCAACGGCTTCACCTGCAACGTCGGCTTCGTCAATGCCGGCGAGACGATCAAGATCGTGGCCCGGGTCGATCTGCAGCCGGGGGTGGAGACCAAGTGGACCAAGGAGAGTGCGGGTTGCACGGATCTGGTCGACATCTGTGGACGCTTCGTGCTCTCGTACCGCCAGACTGCGGGTAGCGACGCGACGCAGGTCAAGGTCGACCAACCCAGTGATATCCCCAATGACCAGCCGCTGTCGATCTCCAAGCTGGTCCCGGTGGCGCCCTATGCCTATCCCGGACAGAAGGTGGTATTCACCTACCGCGTGGCCAACGCTGGGCAGTCGGGTTCGTACAACCAGGTCAGGGTGACCGACAACAGCTGCAAGGACATCACCGGGCCGAAGGCTGACCCCAACGGCAACGGCAGGCTCGACCCAGGTGAGAGCTGGGACTTCGAATGCACCATCGCCCAGATGACCTCCGACGCCACCACCAGCGAGTCCAGGGTGGAGGCCATCACCGACGACGGCAAGCCGGTGCAGGCATCGGCGATCACCAAGATCACGCTGATCTCTCCGAAACTGGCGGTGACCGTGACCCCGCAGCCCGACAGCCCCACCGCAAGGGCCATCACGGTGACCGCCTCCGGCGACGCGCCGATCACCGACCTCGCCATCACCGCGCAGGGCTGCGGCGGGGTGTCGCAGAGTTCGGCTGGCGATGGCGACAAGACGCTCAACCCGGGTGAAACCTGGAACTTCACCTGCTCGGTGGACGCCAAGACCGACCCGAAGGCTCCGGTGACCGTGCGGGTCTACGGTCTCGACCCGCTGCTGGGCGCGGTGACGGACGCCAAAGCCGGCTGAGCGGTCCGCAGCCCGGGCTCGCGGGCGTCGGTCCCCGACCGGGCGCCGGCGCTCGGCCGGACCCTGGCCCGCGGCCGCAACGCCGGTCAGGCTTGGGCGCTGGGAGGCGTCGGCGATCCGTTGCCGTCGGCCTCGGTGACGCCCCGAACCGGATCGGGCCCGGACAACTCGGCGCTGCCCTGCCCTGCGGAGATGGCGTCGAGTTCTTCGAGCTCGGGCACGTCGACCTCGGCCACGGCCCCGATGGCCTCGAAGTAGGCCAGCTGAGCAGCGATCACCTCGGAGACGGCTTCTCGACGGGGGAAGAAGTCGACCAGGGACGCTCGACGGAGCACATCGTCGACCGCGGCTTCGGGCCCGAGCACCTTGAAGCCCTCGGCCCGGTCGAGGTCGCCGCCGGAGCGCGACACCCCCTGGGAATGCAGATAGTCGAGGTGAAGCCGCAGTATGCGCTGGACATCGTCATAGCTGAGCTGGGCGGTCAGCTCGTCCGGGAGGGCCTGGGCGACGAACTCGAGGGCCTCGTTGTGCTCGAAGACGCTCCGAGCGGGCTCGGTCTCGAGACGGCCGACGGCCGCACCCACGGCCACGAGGGCAATCGCCACGATGAGTACGACGGCGACGACACCGAAGACGATCAGCACCTCACCAGCACACTCCCGCCGACGACCGGCCGCCAAGTCAGCGGCGTCCCGTTGCAGCGGCCAGCTCCCCGGGGACGCG